>CAZCEL010000268.1:0-6936 GCA_964497175.1 uncultured Bifidobacteriaceae bacterium | reverse complement strand
GGATAGAACCAGTCGGGCGGCTCGTTGTACGACAACCTGTCTTCGGCCGCGACGGCCCGCTGCCAGGCCTCGATCGACGCGGCGTCGTCTCGGCGGGCCGCGGCGATGCGGGCATCGAGCACCGCGCCCATCACCGCCAGCATGTCGGCGGCCTTGTTGTAGTTCCAGGGGGTCTCGGGCGGGATGGCGCGCCGGACCGTTTCAAACGCCCGGCGGTCGCGCTCGGCCTCGGTGGCATCTCCGAGCGACCCATGGGCGACGCCGCGGCCGAAGTGCCAGGTGGCCGTCAGGATGGTGAGCGCGGCGTCGGGCCGCGGCAGTTTCAACACCTCGTCCCAGCGTGCGAAGCGCAGGAGGACGTACAGCTTCTTCGAGGCAAACGGCTCGATCATCGGCATGTCGGCCAGGGCGGCGGTGGCGTTGGTCACGACCTCGTCGGCGGCCGAGAGCGCTTCCCGGGACTGGCCCGTCATCATGGCGGCCGAAGCCAGAAAGTCCAGGTTGTGCGTGTAGTACATCGTCGGATACACGCCGCTCACACGGCGCTCTTCGATGTACCGCCGGTCCACCTCGGCTGCGCGCGCGTTGCTCGTCAGGGCGCCGGCGTAGTCGCCCGTGCGCATATAGGTGTGGGCCGGCATGTGCACCAGGTGTCCTGCGGCGGGCACCAGCGTTTCGAGCCGCTTCGCGCTGGCCAACGCGCGCTGGGGCGAGGGCGACGCCTCGGTGGCGTGAATGTAGTAGTGATTCGCGCCCACGTGGTTCGGATCGCGCTTCAGCACCGACTCGATCACCTCGACGATCTCGAGCGTGCCTTCGGTGGGCGTGCCATCGGGCGACCAGAGCTGCCAGGGATGAAGATCCATCAGGCTTTCCGCGTACAGCGTGGCAGCGTCAGGATCGTCGGGGTACGCGCGCGCGAGATCGCGCATCGCGTCCTTGTACTGGACGGCGAGCGCCCTCAGGTCGGCTTTCGGATCGTTCGAGTACCGCTTGACGAGCGCGTTGACGTAGGCGCGCTCGGCCGCCGGCGCGCGCGCCGCCAGCGCGAGCGCGCGCTGGACCGCGTCGTACGCGGCCTTCTCGCGCTCCACGTCGACGTCGAGGTTGATGTTCGGCCCCAGCGCCAGCGCGATGCCCCAGAGCGGCATCGGCGACTGCGGATCGAGCGCTGCCGCCTTCTGAAACGATCGGATCGCCTCGTCGTGATTGAAGGCGTAGACGAGCGTCAGCCCCTGGTTGAAGAACCGCTGGGCCTCGGGGTTCCGCGTGGCGATGGGATGGTGCAGCCGCCCCATGCCGGCCATCAGCATCGGCGGCTCCGCGGCGCCTCCGTGCGCGTGCGGCTGCGGCTGGGCGGCAGCCCCGGTCGACGCCAGCAGAACGGTCGACAGCGACACCAGCAACACCGCGCGAACCATGGCTCCTCCCTTCACCGCCCCGCGTGCGAGAGAATGCCGCGATCATAACATCTGGTAAAGTGGCAGCCGATGTCGTCGCCACAGCCGCTGGCATACCTCTACCCGGAATTTCTCGAGAGTGCTGACGCCCGGCCGGTCCGCATCCTGTCGGAGTATCTGGAGCCGCTGCGGAGGTTCAGAGAACAGAAGATTCAGGACACCGTCGTCTTCTTCGGATCGGCGCGCGTGGACAGCCGCGAGCGCGCCGCCCGCGCGCTCAGAACACTGCGGGCCCGCGGCGTGGGCGACGCGGACGAGCACTATCAGGCCGAGCTGACCCGGTCGCGGCAGGCCATCGAGTGGGCGCGGTACTACGAGGACGCGCGCGAGCTCGCCAGACGTCTCACGACGTGGAGCCGGTCGCTTCCCTCCGAACACCACCGCTTCGTGGTGACCTCGGGCGGCGGCCCGGGCATCATGGAAGCCGCCAACCGCGGCGCGCGCGAGGCCGGAGGCAAGACGATCGGCCTCAATATCCGGCTTCCGTTCGAGCAGGGCGCCAACCCGTACATCACCGAGGGCCTGCACTTCGAATTCCACTACTTCTTCATGCGGAAGTTCTGGTTCGCGTATCTCGCCAAGGCGCTGGTGATCTTTCCCGGCGGCTTCGGTACCTGCGACGAGCTGTTCGAGATCCTGACGCTGGCGCAGACCGACAAGCTGTCGAAGAAGATCGAGGTCGTCCTGTACGGCCGCGAGTACTGGGACGCCGTGCTCGACATCAAGCCGATGGCCGAGTGGGGGGCCATCGCCGAGCAGGATCTCGATCTGCTTCACTACGCGGACACGCCCTCGGATGCGTTCGAGCACCTGAGGGAGAATCTGCGCGCGCACCATCTGGAGCCCTCCACCGAGCAGGAGGCCGCCGCGCCGGGTATCGCCAAGACGAGGGGATAAGAGAAGAGAAGGTAGAAAGGCAGGAAGGCAGAAAGGTAGAAAGGAGTGGGCAGTGGATCAGGAAGCCCGGCGGAGGCTCGTCGAGGTGTACAAGGACGGTTACCGCGTCGTGGCCGAGGCGCTGGTGGGCGCGTCCGAGAAGGAGCTCGACGTGGCGCCGGCGCCAGGCAAGTGGACGGCCCGCGAGATCGTGCATCACCTCGCCGACAGCGAGATGACCTCCGCGGTGCGGCTGCGCCTGCTGATCGCATCCGACGGGCCGCAGATCGTCGGGTACGACCAGGACGAGTTCGCGCGGCGGCTCTACTACCGGGATCGTCCCATTGGCGCGTCGCTCGACGCGTTCAGAGCCGCCCGTCAGACCACGGCGGAGCTCCTCGACCGGCTCACCGAGGCCGAGTGGGGTCGAGCGGGCACGCACACCGAGGTCGGCCGCTACAGCGTCGACAAATGGCTGGAGATCTACGCGGCGCACGCCCACGAGCACGCCAGACAGATTCGCGCGGCGCGCGAGGCGGCTCGCAGGGCCGACTGACGCTACGAATAGACGAGAAACCTCGACCGCACCTTTTCGAACCGCTCGACCGCCAGCGACCACGATCGCGCAATTTCCTCGGTGTCGACGCCCGCTTCGATCTGCTCGCGCAGCTCCGATGATCCCGCCAGAATGTCGAAGGGCAGCTTCTCGCGCTCGTATTCGTACGGCGGGTCCCTCCACCGGAAGCGACCCTGGCCCGCCGCTCGGAACGCCGCGATCAATGCCACGCCGGTCAACACGGGACGGAACGCCTGCCGATCCACGACGTGAATCTGGCATCCTCCGCAGGCTCGCTCTGCATGCTTGTGAAAGGTCGGCTCGAACACGACCGGCCGGAAGAAGACGCCGGGCAGGCAGCGCCGATTCATGTCGGCTGCGAAGCGCTCGGCCGCCACACCAGGCAGGCCGACCAGCTCGAACGGCCTCGTCGTGCCCCGGCCCTCGGACACGCTGGTGCCCTCGAACAGCACGGTCCCCGGGTACACGATCGCCGTGTCGAGGGTGGGAATGTTGGGCGAGGGCATCACCCACGGCGTGTGCACCTCGTCGTGATACATGTCGCGGCGCCAGCCGGCCATCGGCATCACCTCGAGATCTGCGCCGATGCCGAAATGGTCGTTGAACAGGCGCGCGAGCTCGCCGATGGTCATCCCGTGCCGCATCGGAATCGGATGCCTGCCGACGAAGGATTCAAACCCGGGGACGAGCATCGGGCCCTCGACGGCGAGTCCCCCAATCGGATTCGGCCGGTCGCACACAATGACCTTGACGCCGTGGCGCCGGGCCGCGACCAGGCACTGCTCCATCGTGTAGATGTAGGTGTAGATGCGCGTGCCGACGTCCTGCAGGTCGACGACCAGGACATCCACGTCGGCGAGCATCTCGCCCGTCGGCGCGCGGGTCTCGCTGTAGAGCGAGTACACAGGCACCTGACGAACGATGTCGCGGCCGTGCGCGGTCTCGATCATGTTCTCCTGAACGTCAGATCTGAAGCCATGCTGCGGCCCGAAGATGGCGGACAAGTGGACCCGCCGTGCGTCCAGCCGATCAACGAGGAGCTGGTAGGAATGATCGACCGACGCGGGGTTGCACACGACGCCGACGCGCGCACCGTCGAGAACGGTGGAATCGAGCAGCCGCTCCGATCCGAGCGTGACGCCCATGGGCGCCGATTATTCCACACCGTGGCGCGTGCCCCTGCCGGTCATAGCCGCCTTGGCGCGGTCATCAGTTGCGCGTCGCGAAGCCCACCCCACCCAACTCCGCATGACGGCCATACGTCCCCGGCGGCTCGTCGGTGCGCTCTGTCTGAGGCGTCCAGTTCAGTTGTGAAGCAAGGCCGCACCATACAATAGCCTCGTGATACGGAGGCAGATTCGCCCCACTCTGCTGGTGTGCTTCGCCGCCGGCCTCGGGCTGTCTCCTCAGGCCCAGAGCGAATTCCGGTGGGCAGGGGACCCGGAAGGCGGCGCGCCGTTTGTCGAGGCCAGCCCGGATGATCCGGATCGGATCGTTGGCTTCGATGTCGAGATTGCCGACCTGATCGCACGAGGGCTCGGGCGGAGGCCGCGTTTCGTGCTGGTGCAGTTCAGCTCGATCGACCAATCGGTCGCGCGCGGCGACGCGGAGATTGGCCTCAGCGGAATCGAGGACACACCAGCGCGTCGCGCCACCATGTCGGTCACGGTCCCGTACTACAGGTTCCGCGAGGTGTTGAGCGTCCGCGACGCCGACGCGGCGCGCTACCGGACCCTGGCCGACCTGGCCGGCCAGCGCGTCGGAACGCTGGGCGGCACGATCGCGTACGAGATTCTGCTCCGCGCCGAACGCAATCATGCCCTCACCGCGGTCTCGTACGACGACGATGTGCATCCGTTTACCGATCTGCTGATAGGACGCGTCGACGCGGTGCTCCTCGACAACGTGCTAGCCGACCGGCGCCGCCGCACGCTCGCCGGGTTCACCGTGCAACCCCACACCGTCGCCATCGGCCATTACGTCGGGGTCCTGTCCGCCCGCGAGGGACCGCTCGCCGCGTCGGTCAGCGAGATTCTCCGCGGCGCGACGCGCGACGGCTCGCTCGAGCGGATCTTGCGCAAGTGGGACGTGTGGAACGAGGACCAGCCGCCTCTCCACAGGCAGGTCCTGGCGGGCGAGCCGATCCTCCCCTTCGTCGGTGTCGATCTTGGCGACGGCGTCGCGCTGGCGTCGAGGACGACCGCCGCGCTCCGGTACCTTCCCTCGCTGCTCCGGGCATCTGGCGTGACCCTCGCTCTGTCCTGCGTGGCAATGGGGCTGGCCGTCGCGCTCGGCGTGCTCATCGCGAGCGGTCGCGTGTACGGAAATCGCCTGCTGCGATCGGTGCTGACCGGATATGTGGAGTTGATGCGCGGCACTCCGGTGCTGCTCCAGCTGTTCGTGCTGTACTACGGCATTGCCGCGGCTGTACGCCTGCCGGCGTTCGCTGCCGCGTTTCTCGGGTTGGCCCTGAACTACGCAGCCTACGAAAGCGAGATCTATCGCAGCGCCCTCCAGGCCGTGCCGGTCGGTCAGCTCGAGGCGGCGCGCACGCTGGGATTCTCCGAGCGGCAGGTGCTCGCGCTCATCCGCGGCCCTCAGGCGTTTCGCCTGGCCCTGGCGCCCATGACGAACGACTTCGTCGCCCTGCTGAAGGACTCCTCGCTCGTATCGGTCCTCACGGTGATGGAACTCACCAAGCAGACGCAGATCTTCGCCACCAATCTCGGCAGCTGGATCGTGCCCGGCGCGCTGTGTGCCGCGCTGTACCTCGCGATGTCGCTCCCGCTGTCGATGCTGGCGCGCCGGCTCGAGCGAAGCTGGAAGGCGGCGGGCGCATGAGCGCCCTCACCCTGACCTGCACCGACGTCCACCTGCGCCGTGGTGACCGCCCTGTGCTGACCGGTGCGACCTTTGAGGTCGCCCCCGGGGAGATCGTCGCTCTGATGGGCGCGTCGGGCGCCGGAAAGACGACCATTCTCCGGGCAATCGCCGGGCTCGACCAGTTCCAGCACGGCCGCATCGTCGTCGACGACGTGACGATCGAGCGGGGGCAGGCGACCGCGGCCGTGCTCGGCCGCCTCCGGCGTCGTGTCGGGCTCGTGTTTCAGTTCCATTGTCTGTTCGAACACCTGCGGGCGATCGACAACGTGGCGCTGGCGCCCGTGCATGTGCATGGCGTGGCGCGGCCCGAGGCCGAGCGCCAGGCGCTCGACCTGCTGGCGGCGCTCGGCGTCGAGCATCGAGCCCGCGCGTTCCCCCGGGAGCTCTCGGGAGGGGAGGCGCAGCGGGTCGCCATCGCGAGAGCCCTCGCCGTCGACCCGCCCGTGCTGTTGATGGACGAGCCGACGGCCTCGCTCGATGCGGCACGCCGCGGGGAGCTGGCGGCGCTCATGCGATCGCTGGTGAGGGGTCGCCGGACGCTCGTCATTGCGACGCACGACGAGGAGTTTGCCCGGGCCTCAGCGACCCGCGTCCTTCGAGTGTGCGATGGGACGGTTGCCGACGCCGTCTGATCGCGGAGAGCCAATAGACCAGGGGACCTGGGACGCTCGACTGTTCCAATGTTGCCCCTGGGCCGGGACCTTGCGGGAGCCGCGGGAGGCCCGCCGGGCGCGCTGTCCGCCCGGTTGGTCGACTTGCGACGCCAGGGCCCGGTTGGTGGTAGACTACGCGCCTTTGGTGGTCAGTTCCGCCTGCTTCGCCTGCGCCGAGAGCCGATACGAGCTCACTGGACGACTCGTTCTCTCCTGTACGCCAATGCCGAGCCGACGAGCCCACCACCCTTCTGTGAAGAGGAGTTCGTAATGGGTCGAAGGCTATACGTCGGGAATCTTCCGTACTCGACGGGGGAGACGGAACTGCAGGAGCTGTTCAGCAAGGCGGGCAGCGTGGAGTCGGTCCGCGTCATGCGTGACGCCGCCACCGGCCGGGCGCGTGGATTCGCGTTTGTGGAGATGGCCACCGACGAGGAAGCGCAGCAGGCCGCGGCGGAATTCAACCACTACCAGCTGGGCGGACGGG
>CAZCEL010000267.1:3480-6938 GCA_964497175.1 uncultured Bifidobacteriaceae bacterium | reverse complement strand
AGATCATGCCTAGTCTCGTGGGCTCGGAGATGTGTATAAGAGACAGGTGAGGGATGGTTCCGGATGTTGTCCGGCGTCTCGCCGTGCGCGATCTGCCAGGCGAGATCGCCCTTGTTCAGATCGAGCGCTGTAATGCGACCGTACGGCGGCTTCACGATCGGGAGCCCTTGAACGGTCAGCGTGCCTCCGCCCTCGCCACCTCCGCCCCCGCCCCCTGCAGCCGCAGGGCCTGCGCCCCTTCCGCCTCCCGCTCCGGCGACGGGCTGCCCGGCGCCGCGGCCTGCGGGCGCCGATGCGGCAGGATCGCGCGCCGTGCCCATCGACCAGGCAAAGTCTCCGTTGCGCTCCGGCGTGCCCGGCACGAGGCCGATCGGACTGATGCTGGTGTTCGAGAAAATGTAGAAGTAGTTCGTTTCGGGGTCGAGCGCGCCGCCCTGCCAGTTGGCGCCTCCGGTGAGCGCGGGCAGCATCAGCACGCCGAGCGGACCTTCCCACGTGCTGATCACGGGTGGCGTGAACAGGGGGCCGAGCTTGTAGCGCGACACCGCTTTGATGGCTTCGGCCCTCAGCTCGGGCGTGAAGTCGATCAGATCATCGACGGCGACGCCCTGCCGATCGAACGCCGGCGGCTTGGTCACGAACGGCTGCGTCGGCGCGTACCATTCACCGGGCACGTCGCCCGCGGGCACGGGCCGTTCCTCGATGGGCCAGACCGGCTGGCCGGTCAGCCGATCGAACACGTACACCCAGCCCTGTTTGGTTGGCTGCGCGACGGCCTTGACGGTGCGCCCGTTGATGTTGAGGTCGGCGAGTATCGGCGCGCTGGGAATGTCGTGATCCCACAGCCCGTGATGGATGAGCTGGTAATGCCACTTGCGTTTGCCGGTCTTCAAGTCGACGGCGACCAGGCTTTCCGAGAACAGGTTGTTGCCGGGCCGATACCCGCCGTACAGATCGCCGGTCGGGATCTCGACCGGCAGGAACACGGTGTTCGTCTCCTCGTCCACGGTCATCTGCGCCCAGACCCCGGTGTGTCCCGTGTACGACCACGAGTCGTTCAACCAGGTGTCGTTGCCGAACTCCCCGGGCCGCGGGATGGTGTGAAACGTCCACAGCCGCTTGCCCGTGCGCACGTCGAAGCCGCGAACGTAACCCTTGGGATTGGATCGTCCTCGTGGCGAGACGCCCGCGAGGTGCGCGGCGCCGACGACAACGACGTCGCGTGCGATCACGGGCGCGGAGTGCAGCGCGACATCGCCCTTGACGAGGTCCATCTGCTGATCCATGTCCTGCTTCAGATCGACGATGCCGTTTCGGCCGAAGCTCGGAACCGGATCGCCGGTCGCGGCGTTGAGCGCAACCAGCTGATAGCCGACCGTGACGTAGAGAATCCGCTCCTCCCTGCCGTCGGTCCAGTACGCGACCCCTCGGCCCGAGAGCTGGCGCGTGGAGGCCTCGGCGCGCGGTCCCTCGTTGAGGCTGTACATCCACAGCATCTCGCCGGTGGCCGCGTTGACGGCGACGGCAGCGCGGCGCGTGCCGGCGGTGAAGAACAGGCGCCCGCCCACCATCAGCGGCGTCGTCTGCAGGTTGAACTCGGGGCGCGGACCGAGGTTGTCGGTCTTGAACCGCCACGCCACCTCGAGCTTGCCGAAGTTGGTGGCGTTGACCTGGTCGAGCGGCGCGTACCGCGTGCTCCTGAGGTCGGCGCCGTAGGTGCGCCACTCCCAGTTCTGCCCGCCGGACTGCCCGAGCGCAGGCGGCCCCGCCCAGACGAGCAGAAGGACGAGCGGGCTCAGAGGGACTGCCCAGCGCCGCAATGTTCTGTTCATGACCGCTCTCGGCATCGCCCTTCCTCCTCCGGACCTTCGAAAACAGCGCCCCTTACGATCAATACCACGCAACGGCAGTCGAACGCTCATCCGCCCCGAATCGCCGCGCGCAGGTCGTCCACCATCTTCGCGATCTCCTGCGGCGTCGAGATGAACGGCGGGGCCACGGCGATGGTGTCTCCGGTGAAGCGCACCAGCTGCCCGCGCGCGAGCGCCGCCTCGAACACCTGGAGGGCGCGAAGGCCGGGCGCGTCGGGGAGAGGCTCGAGGTCGAATGCGGCCGCCAGCCCGCAGTTTCTGATGTCGACGATGCCCGGCTCGCCCTTGAGCGAGTGGATGGCGTCCTCGAGCACGGGCTCGAGCTCGCGGGCACGGGCGAAGGTGCCCTCCTCCTCGACGAGGTCGAGCGTCGCGTGCGCCGCCGCCACGGCCATCGGGTGGCCGGAGTACGTGTAGCCGTGAAACAGCTCGACTGCATGTTCGGGACCGGTCATGAACGCTTCGTAGATATCCCTGCGCATGATGACGCCGCCGAGCGGGATCGCCCCGTTGTTGACGGACTTCGCGAAGGTGATCATGTCGGGCGTCACGCCGAAGCGCTGGGCGCCGAAGGCCGCGCCCAGCCGCCCGAACCCGGTGATGACCTCGTCGAACACGAGCAGGATGCCGTGGCTCGTGCAGATCGCGCGCAGCTTCTCCAGATAGCCGACCGGCGGCACGATGACACCCGCCGATCCTTGCATCGGCTCGACGATGACCGCGGCGATGGTCGAGGCGTCGTGGAGCGCGACGAGGCGGGTCAGCTCGTCCGCAAGGTGTGCTCCCCAAGCCGGCATCCCGCGCGAGAACGCCATCTCCGACCTGTTGTAGGTATGTGGGAGGTGGTCCACGCCGGCGAGCTCGGCCGTCGGCCACATCCTGCGAGTGGCCACGATCCCCCCAACCGACATGCCGCCGAACCCGACGCCGTGGTAGCCCCGCTCGCGACCGATCAGCCGCGTGCGGCCCGTGTCGCCTTTCATGCGGTGGTACGCGAGAGCGATCTTGAGCGCGGTATCGACGGCCTCCGAGCCGGAGTTGGTGAAGAACACGCGGTCAAGGCTGTCGGGGGCCAGGCGCGCGATGCGATCGGCGAGGCGAAACGTTTCCGGGTAGCCCATCTGGAACGCCGGGCTGTAGTCGACGGTTTCGAACTGCCGGGTGATCGCAGCGCCGATGCGCGGGTGCGCGTGCCCCAGGCCCACGCACCAGAGGCCGGAGAGGCAGTCGAAGAGGCGGTCGCCCTCGATGGTCCAGTAATACGCGCCCGCCGCGCGGGCGAGCAGGCGCCGTCCATGGTGCCGCTTGAAGTAGCGGTTGTGTGTAAACGGCATCCAGTAGGCGTCGAGGCTGGAGGCGACGTCGGGCGGGGGCCCACCGGCTGCACTGTTCACGGTCATGATCGAGCTGGCGCGAATGCCGGTTCATTATGAACCACGTTGCCCTCCTGCGGCGCGCTGCGGGCGCCCGATCCGCGACATAATCGCCGGGCAGACTCGCGAGATGGATCTGGCTCCACTTCTGGAATCGCTGCAGTCGAGCCGGCTGGCGACGACGATCGGCGGGTCGACCTCCGTGCTCGGACTC
>CAZCEL010000267.1:0-3470 GCA_964497175.1 uncultured Bifidobacteriaceae bacterium | reverse complement strand
GTGCTGGCCGAGCGGCCGGTGGCCGACGTCACGTCTGCGCCGTTGCGCGGCATGGCCATCGGCCTCTCGATCAGCATGACAAGCGGTCTGCTCCTCTTCGCGCCACGGGCGCCGGCGGCCTTCGAGAACGGGATTTTCCGGGTCAAGATGCTCTTGCTGTTCGCCGCGGCAGTCCTTTACGTCGCGATCCAGCGCCGCGTGGCACGGCGGCCCGACGCGCCACCGTACCTGCTGAAACTTGCCGGGGCTTCGGGATTGCTGTGGTTCGGGGTCGCCGCGGCCGGATGCGCGTACATCCTGCTCGAGTAGCCGTGATGCCTGCGCGGTTTCACGTTGCGCGTAGCGAAGCACACCCGACTCCGCAGGCCGGCAAACTCTCCGTCGGCGGCTGGTCGGTGGAGGCGCTCTTTCTGGATGATGTGACTTTCGAGGACTGATGTCCGTGCTGCAGCTCTGCGAATGGCTCGAAGCGACGAGGGTGGGGCTCCTGGTGCGGGAGTCGTTGTACGGGTTCCAGATCGTCGTAGCCATCCACATTCTCGGACTGGCCCTCTCGGTGGGCACGCTGGTGTGGTTCGACCTCCGCCTGCTCGGCCGTTCGATGCCGCGCTGCCGGGTGTCGGAGGTGTACCGGCGCCTGTCGCCGTGGATGCTCGGTGGGTTTGCCGTCATGCTCATCACCGGCAGCCTGCTCTTCACCGGTTTCGCCACCAGGGCGTATGGAAATCTGTACTTTCGCCTCAAGATGGTCGCCATGCTGACCGCGGGCCTGAATGCCCTTGTCTATCACACGATGACGGAGCGTCGAATCGGCGAGTGGGACAGCTCGACCCGTCCGCCTGTGCGTGCGCGGCTGGCGGGACTGATCTCGATCGGCGCGTGGACCGCCGTCATCCTGGCTGGTCGAATGATGTCCTACACGATGTTCTAGCAGCCAGGCAGGTTTAGGGCCCGTCCGGGAATAAGTGCACCATTTCTGGGCGTCGAGGCGCCCGCCCGGCAAGGCGCGAGGAGCGCGCATACCGGGTGTATGTAAGTGACGAGCAACGCAGCCCTGCGGGATGCATCGGCGTCCAGAATGGTGCAGTTATTCCCGGACGGGCCCTTAGGGCACGATGTCCGGGATGCGCACGCGATCGGGCCGGCCTGCCTCCCGGTCGGCCGGATCGTAGATTCGCACGCGGTCCGAGTGAATGATCGCCTGCGGCATCCAGTTGGTCTCGGCCAGCGCGCTGAAGCCCTGGAAGCGCTGCCGGAACAGCGGGATCTCCCAGTTCTCGAGCAGGAAATATGGATGGTATCCGAGGCGCCGCAGCCGGGCGACGACCGGGTCGAGCTGCTGCTCGGGGATCAGGTCGTAGCGGACCGTCAGCCGCCCGGAGTAGTAGCGTGCGCTCCCGCTGTGCTGCATGCTGAGCAGTGCCGCGTTCTCAGGCAGGGTGCTGGCGATGTACTCGCCGGTCTTGACGTAACGCTGCTCAGTCCTCCACCCGGACAACGTGCCGGCGTCAGCCGCATAGTTCACGCCGTGCAACGCGACGAGCGCCACCGCTACTGCCGTCGCGGCTCCCCGCAGACCGCGCCCGACGCGCTCGAGCGGCGTAAAGAGCACAGCCAACCCCACGCCCGTCATCACGAGCAGCGGCGGGAACGCCGGCAGCAGGAAACGGACGTACGACCACTCGTCGAACGGCTGGTAGAAGACGTACGACAACAGGACAACGCCGATGAAGCACAGCCACATCCCCCAGATCCCGTGCGGCGGGCGCTCCCGGCCTTCCGGTAAGGGTCGTCGCAGCGTTGTGAAGGGCGCGATGCACGCCAGGACCACGACGGGCGTCCCGGTCTCGATGACCCAACGGGGATACCGATCGAGATTCGCCCACAGGTACGACCACGCATAGATCGAGTCGAGCGTGCCATACCCGGAGGCGAGCGGCGACCCGTACAGGTGCCAGTTGATGCCCGCGACGAGGAGGCAGCCGGGAATCGAGCCGGCGGCAAACAGCAGTGCGCGTGCCGTGTGAGTGCCCCTGACACGGGACGCTGACAGACCGCTGTCCGCCTCGATCGCGAAACGCTCGCGAAGGGCACGCCACAACAGGAACCCCCCCGGCACGGCGGCCAGCAGGAGCAGGTTGGGCCTCGTGAGGATTGCAAGGCCGGTGACCACACCGGCGCCGAACGCCGCCAGGTGTCGATCGCTCAGCAGAAGGGCTAGCGCGAGCGCCCACCAGGCCGTCACGGGCACATCGCTGGAAACTGATACCGCTTCAGCCATGAATGACGGGCTCGAGGTCAGCAGAACCGCGCCCGAGGCCCCGACGAGCGGACCGCCCACCCGCAGCCCCATCCGGTATGTCGCCCACACGGCAAGCCCGGCCAGGAGTGGCACTACCAGGAATATCGCGTTGGGTCCGGCGACGAGTGTGAATGCAGCCATCGCCATGGGCAAGCCCGGCGAATAAATGGGAACGATGTCGGCCCCATGCGTCGCGGGACGATACGGACGGTAGCCGAGCGGGGACAGCGTTTCGACGGCGTTTGGCCACGTCATGTCGCGAGCAAAGGGCTGCTCGACGATCAGACGGCCGCTGGCCCAGAGGTCGGCCTGGCTCGCGTAACCGTACGCGTCCGCACCAGCCGCGACGAAACTGCCTCTCGCCAATCCGAGGGCGACGGCGGCCACGACAGCCGCGAGGGCGATGAACCGAGCCAGTGTGTCAGGCGCCCTGATCAGCCGGAGCGGTCCCCGTTCGCCGAGGCTCAGCGCACACACGGCCGCAAGGGTTCGCCGGCGCTCGGCGGAGGTGGCGAGCGCCCAGGCCGCAGCGGCGCCGGCAAGAGCCGCGACTGCTGGGTTGAGCGCTCGTCGCGCGGACACGCGCAGCGTGCCGACATGGATCACGAAGCCGCCGGTCACCACTACGAGCAGCGCCCAGGCCCCCGCGATCATGAGAAGAACGAGCGCCGCCCGACACAGAAACGCTCGAGCCGGCCGGATCGTCATGCCGGCGTCCGCAAAGCCACCCCACGGGTCAGAAGTTCAGAGGTCCACCCGTCCGCGCGACTCGCGTCGCACCGCGGCAGTCTGAACCGATCGTCTCCGCCTCGGACCGGGCGCTCCTCGGTCGTCACTGCCTGCCGGTAGCCCGCCCGGCGCACGGCCTCGACGATCGCCTCATCGTACGCTCCGTATGGATAGGCGAAGCTCGTGACGGGCCGGCCGGTCAGCGATTCGAGCCGGAGCTTGCTCATGACGATTTCGCCGCCGCGCCTGTCCGCAGGCTGCAGCGGAAGCAGACAGTGGCTCTCTGAATGAGCACCGATGGACACGCCCGGCAGACTCGCGAGCGTGCAGACCTCGCCTGCCGACATCGGGCGACGGACCTCTGCAGGTGTGCCGATCTCGGCCCACGCGAGGAGTCCGCCCATCGCCTCCTGCCGCTCGTCGCGGCCCAGGGTGAAGA
>CAZCEL010000266.1:0-6947 GCA_964497175.1 uncultured Bifidobacteriaceae bacterium | reverse complement strand
TTCTCGCCGCCGACAACGGGTACCGCCGCGAGGACAGCTACAAGGACATGGCGGCTCTTTTCGACTGGATCAGGCAGGACGGCCGGCTCGACGGGGATCGCATCCTCGTCACGGGCGCCAGTTACGGCGGCCACATGACGCTGGTGGCGGCCACCGACTACACCGACAAGATCCGCTGCTCCATCGATGTCGTCGGCATCTCGAACCTGGTCAGCTTTCTCGAGCACACGGAGGCGTATCGCCGCGACCTGCGCCGCGCCGAGTATGGCGACGAACGCGACGCCCGCATGCGCGCCTACCTTGACCGCATCGCGCCCATGAACAAGGTGCACAAGGTCACCAAGCCGATGTTCATCGTCGCCGGCCGGAACGACCCCCGCGTTCCCGCCACCGAGAGCGACCAGATCGCGCGCGCGCTCCAGGACAGGGGAGTGCCGCGCTGGTATCTGGTCGCGAACGACGAGGGGCATGGCTTCGTGAAGCGTCGAAACCTGGACTTCCAGTTCTACGCCACCGTCCACTTCATCGAGACCTGCCTGCTGAACTGAGCTCTACCCTTCGAGTCCTGCACTTTCTGTCACACCGCATCACGAATTCCAGCTCGCTCGGGTTGTCGCCCTGTCGGACGACAGGGTACTCCCCGATAGTCGTGATCAGCCGGTCATGGGACTTGGTCTGGGTCCGCTCAATTCGGAATTCGCTGAGGCAATCGCACGCCTGCTCGATCGAGATGTCGAAGCGTCCGACCAGGCGATGGAGGGTGTCCGCAACTCGCTCGACGCGGCCTGCCGGGCGCTGGAGCAGACGAGTTCGCGGGACGGAAGCGGCGAAAGGATCCGGGCATTCGCCCAGGAGCTTACGCGTGCGGTGGTCGGACACGTCCGGTCAGGGATCGAACAGTTGCGGCGTGAATCCGACATTCGCGTCCACGCGGCCGTCGCCGAGACCAAGCGGCGCCGCCACGAGGTCGCTGCGTTGTCGGCGCGCCTCGAGGAAGCCCAGACCGAACTGCTGGCGCTCAGAGACGAGGGTGCGGCTGGTCGCGGACAGGACACACCCGCCACGCGAGAAGCCGAGCGCCTGCGCGCCGAGGTGACGGCACTGTCCGACCGTTTGAACGACGTCCGCGTCCAGGCCGACGGCCTCCGGCGCGAACTCGAAACCGAGCGCGAGCAATCAGCCGCGCGGGTTCTGGAAATCGGCCAGTATCGGGCAGCTTCGGTGCGCCTGGAGGAAGCCCGCGCGGAGCTGCAGGCGTTGAAGAAGGAGCGCGAGGGCGCTCGCGGGCAAGCAACGGCTTCGACCGCAGAGGTCGAGCAGCTGCGCGCGGAAATGGCGGAACTATCGGAACGCGTGACTCAGGCCCGCACCGAAGAGGAAGGGATCCGGCTCGAGCTCGACCGCGAGCGCAAGCACTCGGCTGCATTGGTTCTGGGTCTCGAGCAGACCCGCGCGGCACTGCAGGCGCTGCGGCACGAGCGTGCGGAGGGTCACGGGGAGGACGCGGCGACTGCCGCAGGCGATCAGCTGCGGGCGGAGGTGGCGGAACTGGCGGAGCGCTTGAACGAGGTCAGCACCGAAGCCGGACGGATCCGGGTCGAGCTCGAGACCGAGCGGCGGCAGGCCGCGTCGATGGTTCTGGAAATCGGACGAGCCCGCCTGGCCGCGGAGCGTGCCGAGAGGGAGAGGCAAGAGATGGCCGCGGAGGTCGCGGCCCTCCGCCAGACGCTCGCAGAGAGGCCAGACAGGCTTGCGAGACCCGTGCAAGTCGAGTCGACCGCGCCGGCAGCGGTCGCCGACGGTCTCGCGAGGCTGGAATCCGCCCGGCTGGACCACGCCGGGCGCGACACACCGGACGAGGGCGCCCCTGCGGGGTCCTTCCGCCGGCGATTCGCGGCCTTTGTCCGCCGGTAGATATTTCCTTTCCCGTCCACCATCTGCGGCCGGGCTGGACATGCGATAGGATCGCAGCCCGGACTGCGTCGCTTCACCGTCATGGTTCGCGTCCGCTTCGCGCCCTCACCAACCGGTTACCTGCACATCGGCGGAGCTCGTACCGCGCTCTTCAACTGGCTCCTCGCCCGCCGCCGCGGCGGCGCGTTCGTGCTGCGCATCGAGGACACCGACGCCGATCGCTCCTCGCCCGAGATGGTCCAGGGCATTCTCGACGGGCTGCGCTGGCTGGGTCTCGCCTGGGACGAAGGTCCCGAGGTGAATGGACCCTTCGCTCCGTACTTCCAGTCGGAGCGGCGCCATCGGTACCGCGCGCTGGCCCAACGACTCGTCGCGGAGGACCATGCGTACTACTGCTACTGCACGCCGGATGAGATCAGGCAGAAGCGCGACGCGGCAGAGCGCGCCGGCGCCTCGTGGAAGTACGATGGGACCTGCGCGGCGCTTGCCCCCGACAAGATCGCGCGCCGCGAGCGCGCCGGTGATCCGCGCGCCGTCCGCTTCAAGACGCCGCCCGGGATCGTCCGCTTCGAGGATCTCGTGCACGGTGTCATCGAAGTCGACGCAGCCATCCTCGAGGATTTCGTCATCCTCCGTTCCGACGGGCACCCCACATACCATCTGTCGGTCGTTGCAGACGACGTGGAGATGGGGATCACGGACGTGGTGCGTGGCGACGATCACATCTCGAACACGCCGAAACAGATCCTGTTGTATCAGGCGCTCGGCGCACCTGTTCCCTCGTTCGCGCACGTGCCCCTGATTCTCGGGCCCGACAGGAAGCGCCTGAGCAAGCGCCACGGCGCGACGTCCGTGATGGAGTACGCGCGGCAGGGGTACTTGCCTGAAGCGATGCTGAACTTTCTGGCGCTGCTCGGATGGTCTCCGGGCAGCAGCAACCAGGAGATCTTCACGCGCGACGAGCTCGTGCAGGCGTTCGATCTCCACGGGATCAGCGGCGGCCACGCCGTCTTCAACCCGGAGAAGCTCGACTGGTTCAATCAGCAGTACATGATGCGTCTCTCCGGCGGCGATCTGGCCGGCCGGGTGCGGCCGTTCATCGAAGCGGCAGGACTCTGGAGCGACACCTTTCTGGGTAACCGGCGGGCCTGGTTCATCGCCGTGCTCGAGCAGCTCCGGCCGCGCGTCAAGCGCCTCGACGAGCTGGCGACGGCCGGGCAGTACTTCTTCTCCGACGATGTCCGCTACGACCCGGCGGCGGTCGAGCAACATCTCCGCGTCGACGGGATGCCGGGCCACCTGGCCGCGCTGGATGACAGATTCCTGGAGTTGCTCTCGTTCGATCCCGCGTCGCTCGAGGCGACGCTGAGGGCGACAGCCGGCGATCGCGGGGTGAAGGCCGGGTCGCTCATCCATGCCGTCCGTGTCGCGATCACGGGCAGGACGGCGAGCCCGGGCCTCTTCGACGTCGTGGCGCTGGTCGGCCGCGAACGGACCCACGACAGGCTCGTCGCTGCGGCCCGCCTGGCCGCGAGCCCCTCGTCCTAGCCCTAGCAGCTGGATCGATCATCAGGCCGACAGGACGGCGTCGGCCTCCGTGTGCTCGATCTGCACGAGCTCGGAGACCAGACTCCCGGCCCATCGGTAGACGTTGGATTCGCGGACGTTCTTGCGCAGCCCCGTCATCCGCCCGCGCATCTCCCGGGGGTCCATCTCGAGCGCTCGATAGACGGCATCGGCCACCTGCTCGGTGTCGTAGGGATTGATCAACAGCGCACTCTGCAGCTCGCGTGACGCGCCGGCGAAACAACTCAGGATCAGCGCGCCATCGTCTTCGTCGCGGGCGGCCACGTACTCCTTCGCCACCAGATTCATGCCGTCGTGCAGCGACGTGACCAGGCAGAAATCGGCGGCTCGATAGAACGGCCGGATCTGCTCGTGGGTATGGTGGTCTATCAGCAGCACGATGGGCTTCCAGTCGCCTGTCTGGAAGCGCCGGTTGATGCGATCGGCCTCCTCTTCCAGTTCGCCGACCAGATCGCTGTAGCGCCTGATGCGGGTGCGCGTGGGCTCGGCCATCTCGACGAAGATGAGGCGCTCTCGATACGCCGGGTATTTCTCCCAGAATCGTTCGAGCCCGCGAAACCGCTCGATCAGTCCCTTGGTGTAGTCGATTCGATCCACGCCGACGCCAAGATGCAGTGCGCGCACGCCAAGCCTGGCGAAGAGCGCGCGCTTCAATCGCCGAGCGTCGAGCTCGAAAGGCCCGTCGGGGCTGGCTGGCAGCGCCACGCTGATGGGAAACGGCTTGACGCACGTGGCGTGGCCGACCCGGGTCACCGCGAAGCGCTCCCAGTCGATGCGGGATTCGAGCGCGCGATCGATCGTCTCGAGAAAGTTGTTGCAATGGGACTGAATGTGGAACCCCACGAGCTCGGCACCGAGCAGCCCGTGCAGCAGCTCTTTCTGCCAGGGGCAGATGCTGAAGGCTTCCGGGTTGGGCCAGGGGATATGCCAGAAGATCGCCACGCGGGCATCGGGCCGCTTCTCCTTGATCAGCTGCGGCAGCAGGGCAAAGTGATAGTCCTGGACGAGCACGCACGGCTCGCTGGCGCCTTGGAGCTCGTCGAGCAGCGCCGCGGCGAACTTGCGATTGACCGCCTGATACTGAATCCAGTCGTCGGCCCGAAACAGGGGGCGGGTGTGGGCGATGTGGCAGAGCGGCCAGAGGCCTTCGTTGGCAAACCCGTAATAATGGCCGTCCTCTTCTTCCCTGGTGAGCCAGACCCGGCGCAGCGTGTAGCGGGGATTGTCGGGGGGGACCTGGAGCCGATCGTGCGCGTCCGCGACCTCGCGATCGGCGTCGCCTCCGCCGACGGCGACCCAGGTGCCGCCGCACACCCGCAACACCGGATCGAGTGCCGTCACGACCCCGCTCGAGGGCATCACACAATCGATGTTCCTGCCCTTCCAGACGTGCGAGTACGGTTCGCGATTGGACACGACGAACAGGGATCGGCCGCTGAGCCTGGTGCGCACGTGCTCCTTGAGACGTTCGGCGGTCCACACCGACTCGGCGGCCTCCCGGAGCCGCGCCTCCTCCTCGGCCGCCTGCCTGGCATCGGTCAGGCTCCGCGTGAGCTGCATCACCTCCTGGGCCAGCGGCTTGAAGACGCCGCCCCTGGGCAGCGTCATCCACTCCGACGCGTCGCCCGCGCGGAGCCGCTTCATCCATTCGGCTGTCCTGGCGATCGGTCCCGCGATGCTCCAGCGCACAATGAGCACGGTGACCGCGGCAATGAGCAGCGCCTGCATCAGCAGTCGAACGAAATTCAACCGCCGGGCCTCATCGCTCTCGTTGACGATGAAGCTGGCGTCGTGCATGACCACAACGGCACCGGCGGCCGCCCCGTATCGTTCCAGAGGCTCGGCATGGAAGTGGATGAGCCTGTTGCCGGTTGACTGGAACTCCTGGACGGCGCGGCCGGTACTGATAGCGTCGAGCACGATAGAAGGTGCATCGGTCAGCTGGGCGACGCCTGGCGTCGCTGTCACGCGCTCGCCGGTTGCCCCGTAGACCGCGACGCCGACCAGGCGCTCCCGGTTGCCGAAGGTCTCGACGATGCGCTGAAGATTCCTGCGGGCGTCCTTCTCGAGCAGTGGCTCGATGGCCTCCGCCAGGCTTTCGCTCAGAACAGCGGCCCGCCGCCCCAGTTCACCCTTCTGTCGCTCCTCATCGAGCCCCCTCTCCAGCACGTCGAAGAGCAACGCGACGAGCGTGACGCCAATGATGAGCGACAGAATCAGGCGAAAGCTGACTCGCATGGGCTTCGACTGCTTGAGACTGTGTAGCGGACGCTCCGGTTGGTGGCGACCAGGCCGAAGCGTGTCGACGCCGGCGATTACGCGCGGGTGCCGCGATCAGCGCAGCAAGTCCCGGGCCACTCGGGGCCAAGGCGCCCGGCCCGGCAGGGCTCGTAAACAGAGAGACTTCCGGCGGCGTCATGTCCGAATCGAGGGGAAAGGCGCCTTCTCGTGTGTGACGGCCGGACATCTTTACACGGTCGGGTGTCGGTCATTCTCCATGTCTGTCGGCTCGGCGGTGAACACCCGCATGTGTGTGGGCTTGATGTACACGCGGTCGGCTCATCGTGGTCCCGCAGCATCTCGATCAGAAAACGACCTGTGTGGTCCCGCAGCATCTCGATCAGAAAACGACCTGTGTACGGAAGACGAGGGCGTTCTCGGCCATCCGCGGTCCGGCCGGGTCATCGTCGAACAGGGTCCGTTCGAAGTTGAGCGTGTAGCGGAAGTTGCCCGTCAGGTACCAGTTGAGCCCGACGGTCCAGGCTTGGACCCTGCGGCTCGACCCTGCCCTTGCGAGGCCGTGCGAGATGGCGCGTCGATCGACTTCGAGCATGTGATAGCGGGCGGCCACCTGGAAGGCGCCGAGATGGCCGTGCACGGGATCGAAATCCGTGCGCGGGCGGACACCGATGTTCGCGTCGGTTGCCGTCTCGCCGGTCAGCACCAACGATCCGGCCACCTGCCAGGCGTCGTGGGCAACGAATTCGCGCAGGAGACCTTTCCGGATTGGCGTGCTGGTGTGGACGTACTCAGCGAAGCCGCCGAAAGCCCTATGGTAGTAGAAGGCCTGCGGCGAGTACCGCATGCGCACACCGTCGGCCGAGGCGCCTTCGTACCAGAAGTAGGGCTGCTCCAGCAGCTGTGTGGTGAAAGCCGGGAGGGCGCGCTCGCCGGTCTGATGGCCGCGCGATCCGGCAATGGCAAGGCCGAGACCCTGGAGCCGTCCTCCCGTGTGGCGCTTGAACGGCCGCACGATCACTCGGGCGGACAGGTCCTTGCCGTCGTTCGCGTCGGCGTCCGCGCTGCCCCCGTCGGGTACGCCGTTCATCACGCCGACGAGATAGCTGACGCGACCGCCGTCGATGTCACCCAGGATCTGAATACCCAGGTCGCGGTTCGGCGCGAGCGAGGTCGGCAGCGCCCGGTTGAAGAACGTCAGGTTGGAC
>CAZCEL010000265.1:0-6948 GCA_964497175.1 uncultured Bifidobacteriaceae bacterium | reverse complement strand
ACGCGTAAGATCGTCGGCAGCGTCAGATGTGTATAAGAGACAGGCCCAGCATCGTGCCCAGGTTGAGCGCCACCAGAAACGGAAGGGTGACACGCCCCATCTGCACGAGGAGCGTGGCGTACCAGAAGGTGGCCGAGTAGTAGAAGCACAGAAAGGCGCTCATCACCAACGACGTATGGACCGTCGTGCGCAGCAGGCCTGGGCGAAACAGTTGAAGAAGCCCGGCGCCCGCCGGCTCGTGTCTGCTGCCGAGACGCTGCCGGCGCTCGAGCCAGACAGGGCTTTCCTTGACTCGCGCCATGATCCAGAAGACCAGCAGGGCGGGCAGGATCCCCATCCACAACATGACCCGCCAGCCGAAGTCGGGCCGGTCGTTGACAACGGGGTAGATGAACGTAAAAACGAACGCCGACAGCATGAAGCCAGTCGAATATCCGCTCTGCAGCATGCCGGAGACGATGCCGCGAAGGTGCGGCGGCCAGTGTTCGATGGCCAGCGGCATGCCGGCCGCCCAGACGCCGCCCATGCCGATGCCGAAGAGCGCCCGCAACACGAAGAGCATCTGGTAGGACGTCGAGAACCCGCCGAAGAACGCGAACAGTGAGTACCACAGGATCGAGAACATCAACGGTCCGCGGCGTCCCCAGCGATCGGCCGCCGTACCGGCCGCGATGCCGCCTACCAGGCGGAACATCAGGGTCACGGTACCCAGCGCGCCAGCCAGCGCGCTGCTGACCGTGAAGCTGCGCGAGATGTCCGCCAGCAGAAACGTGATGATGGTGAAGTCGAAGCCGTCGAGCAGCCATCCGAGGTAGGCGGCCAGAAACGCCCGCCACTGGTCCTTCGATACCTGCCTGTACCATGGTGCCGCCGTGGACACACTCGCCTGCGCGAACGCACCCGCGTGTACGGTCTTGAGCCCAGAGTCATCAGTCATGGGTGATCCCTGTAGACGTGGCGCGCATCATAGCCGACCCGATACTCCTGCTGCCTGCCGTTCTGTGCAGGAGCCTGGCAATCGGGAGCGTCAGGGAGAGGGAACGTGAAGCCCGCACGTCACGTAAAGGGTAACTAGATGGACTGGCGGCGGGCGCTGAACGGTCCTTCGGCCCGTGCTGCGCGCCTTGTGGGGCTCGGGCTCGGGGCGGTTCTGGCGGCCGCCATCTCGGCGTATCTGCTGTTGCCTGTCGTCGTGCGGGGGCTGACGCAGGCGCTGACGCTGGCGTTGAATGGGAGCGTCTGGATCGCTGCGTCCCTCAGCAGCGGAATGGACGCCTGGACGATTGTGACCACGATCGGGCGTACGGCCGGCAGTGCGCTGATCACGCCGCGCGCGTCCACGGCCATCGGCGTGCTCGTGCTGGTGGCCGGTGTCGCGCTGTACGGGCTGCAGCGCCTGCTCGGTTCGGGGGAGGAGTCCTCTTCATGAGCAGCAGGAACACGGCGATTGCTGTGCTTGTGGCCTCGTGCCTTGCCGGCGCGTGGGGCGTCGGCCTCGACGCCCAGGATCCGGGCAACACGACCGAGCTCCGCGACCGCATCGGGCGCCGGTTCGACGTGCTCCCCGTTCGTGACGGCGTGGTCCTGCGCCCGAGAAGCCAGTCGGAGGGCTTCCGTTCGGTCGAGGTGACCGGCGGCATCATCGCCGTCGACGGCCGGCCCGCGACGGGAGCCGAGCTGCGCGAGAAGATCGGCGCCGACGCCGATCTCATTCTCCGGCTCTCCTATCTCAGCCCCGAGGATCGTCGCTCGCTGTTCGATGTCGCGCCGTCGACCGCAGTCGCGCCTCTGCCTCCGCCGGAGGTACCGAGGTTACCGCGGCGGCCTCCGCGCGAGCGCCGTACGCGAGGCGACGATGCACGGCTGCGGATCGGTGGGAGCATCACCGTGGACGCCGATGAGGTCGTCGACGGAGATGTGGTCGTCATCGGCGGGTCGGCGCGGGTCCTTGGCGAAGTCAGGGGCAACGTGGTGGTTGTGGGCGGCAGTCTCGACCTGGGGCCGGAGGCCAACGTCCAGGAGGACGTCACGGTCGTCGCGGGCTCGCTGAGGCGGGCGCCAACCGCGCGCATCGGCGGATCGGTCAATGAAGTCCGCGTGGACGCCTTCGACTGGAACGGCTGGCGCTGGGGCGACGTGCGGCTTGGGACGCCTTCCTGGGTGTGGCTGTTCGGCCCGACGGTCAGCCTGATGGTGACGCTGTCCCGCGTCGCCATCCTCGCGTTGCTCTGTCTCCTGGTCGTACTGCTGGGCCGCGAGTCGGTGGAACGGATCGGCGCCCGCGCGGCGTCTGAACCGATCAAGGCCGGCGCGATCGGGTTCCTCACTCAGCTCCTGTTCATACCGATTCTGGTGCTGGCCATCGTTATTCTTGTCATCACGATCATCGGCATCCCCCTGCTCGTGTTGATTCCGTTCGGCATTCTTGGTCTGGCGATCGTCGCGCTGGTCGGGTTCACCGCGGTGGCCTGTCGCGTGGGGCGCCTGCTGGCGGCCCGTCTGGGCCAAAGCGGCGACAATGCGTACGTCAACACGCTGCTGGGCCTGCTGCTCCTGTTGTCGCCGCTCCTGATCGGGCGCCTGATGGGCCTGGCCGGTCCCGTCATGCTGCCGATGGGGTTGCTCTTCGGCATCGCCGGTGCGCTCATCGAGTACCTGGCATGGACGATCGGCTTCGGGGCCGTGGCGCTGATGCGCTTCTCCCGGCCGCTCCCGGCGCCGCCGGCCGCGGTCGCCTGAGGCGTCACGCTCCAGTCTCCCACCGCTTCGCGCGCTCGACGGCCGCGGTCCACCGTTCCCGCCGCGCCCGCGCGACCTCCCGGGCGATCTGCGGCTCGAATCGACGATCGACGCGCCGCTGCGCGTTCAACTCATCGGGGGACTGCCACACACCGACGGCAAGGCCAGCCAGATACGCGGCGCCGAGCGCGGTCGTCTCGGTAACGAGAGGCCGAACCACCGGGAGCCCCAGCAGGTCCGTCTGCATCTGCAGGAGAAGGTTGTTGGCGGCGGCGCCGCCGTCGACGCGCAGCTCGGAGGGCTGGACGAGGGAGTCCGCGCTGACGGCGTCGAGCAGGTCGCACACCTGGAACGCGATGGCCTCGAGCGCCGCGCGCGCGATGTGCGCGGCCGTCGTGCCCCGGGTGATGCCGAGCATCGCACCGCGGGCGTAGGGATCCCAGTGCGGCGCGCCCAGCCCTGCGAAGGCCGGCACCAGGTAGAGACCTCCGCTGTCGGGCACGCTCAGCGCCAGCGGCTCGATGTCCGCGGCGCTGCGGATCAGGCCGAGCCCGTCGCGAATCCACTGCACGAGAGCGCCGCCCACGAACACGCTTCCCTCGAGCGCGTACTCGACCCGCGCGCCAATGCGCCAGGCGATCGTCGTGAGCAGCCGATGCCGCGACATCGCTGGCGATGGGCCGATGTTCTGCAGGAGAAAACAGCCGGTGCCGTACGTGTTCTTGGACAGGCCCGGTCCGCACAACTGGCCGAACAGCGCGGCCTGTTGATCGCCGGCGAGCCCGGCGACAGGCATCGAGCCCAGCCCGATCGACTCGGACACGCGGCCCAGGACCTCGCTCGACCCGCGTACCTCGGGCAGCAGGCTCGCGGGCACATCGAACAGGTCCAGCAGGTCGGCGTCCCATTGGAGCGTGCCGATGTTGAAGAGCATCGTGCGCGACGCGTTGCTGGCATCGGTGGCGTGCACGGCCCCGGCCGTGAGCTTCCAGAGCAGCCAGGTGTCGACCGTCCCGAACGCCAGCCTACCGTCGCGCGCGCGATCGCGTGCACCGGGCACCGCATCGAGGATCCAGCGCAGCTTGCTGGCCGAGAAGTAGGCGTCGATGAGGAGGCCCGTCTTCTGCTGAATGATCGGCTCCTGGCCGGCCCGTTTCAGTTGCTCGCAGAACGCCGCGGTGCGCCGGTCCTGCCACACGATGGCCGGGTACACGGCCTCGCCCGTCTGCCGATCCCAGACGATCGTCGTCTCGCGCTGATTGGTAACGCCAATCGCGGCGATTTCCGACGGCGCCAGCCGCGCGCGCTCGATCGCTTCCCTGGCCACATCGATCTGGGAGGTCCAGATCTCCTCAGGGTCATGCTCGACCCAGCCCGGGCGCGGGAAGATCTGCCTGAATTCCTTCTGCGCGATCGACCGCACCGCGCCCGTGGAGTCGACGATCATCGCGCGGGAACTGGTTGTTCCCTGGTCGAGCGCGAGTACGTAGCGCATGTGCCCGAGTCTACAACTACAATGACCGTACCCTGCGGATGCAGACGCAGGAGGCTGAGGGCGGGATGGTTCGCTGGTGGGCACGCGCGTTGGCCGTGACTGTTGCTGTGATCGCCTGGCCGGGCGAGGCGCCTGCGCAGGTCGACCGTGGTGAGATCCGCCTGCATGTGACCGATCCGACGGGCCTGCCCATCCGCGCGTCAGGCACGTTGACCAGCGAGGCGCCGCAGTTGTACAGGGCCTTCGACACCGATGAGACTGGATTCTTCGCGCTGCGGAATCTGCCGTTCGGCATCTACCGCCTGATCGTCGAGCGCGACAGCTTCGCCACCTACTCGGAGGTCATCGAGCTGAGATCGGTTGCTCCGAAGACCCTGCGAATCGAGCTCGCGCTGGCCGCGTTCGATACGCGCGTGGACGTCACCAACGAGCGGCCGCTCCTCGATCCGGGCCGAACAGGCCTGACATTCTCCATCGGCGCGCCGCAGATTCAGGATCGGCTTCCCGCCGTACCGGGCCGTCGGCTGCTGGATCTCATCGATGCGCAGCCGGGATGGTTGATGGAAGCCAACGGTGTCCTGCATCCCCGGGGATCCGAGTACCAGACGCTGTTTGTGGTCGACGGCTTTCCGATGGACGAGAACCGGTCGCCGGCCTTTGCGCCGGACCTGCAGGACGGCGACGTCCAGGCGGTGAACGTCCTGACCGGCAACTTTCCGGCCGAGTACGGCCGAAAGCTTGGCGGTGTCGTGGAGGTCACAACCGGCCGCGACATCCAGGAGGGATTTCACGGAGTCGTCGACGGCGGCGGCGGTAGCTTCGGCACGGCCACGGCCTCGTTTTCCGGCACCTACGGCCGGGGCGGCCGTGCACTGACGGTGCGGGGGTCGGCCGGCCGGACGAACCGGTATCTCGATCCGCCAGTCGTCGAGAATTTCGGGAATCAAGGAACGCTCGGGGGCGCCAGCGTGAGCTACGAGGATCGGCCAGCCGACGCCGACCGCGTCTTCCTCACCTGGCACCGCCGCGGAACCGCGTTCCACGTTCCGAACGAACACGTGCAGGAAGCCGCGGGCCAGCAGCAGCGTCGGACCGGAACCGACGACCTCGCCCAGGCATCGTGGACGCGAATCATCGGCGCGCGCACGGTCATGAGCGCCCGCGGCGCCGTCCAGCGGCTGACCGCGACGCTCGAGTCGAACGCGCAGTCGACTCCCATCGTCGTGGGGCAGGACCGGAGCTTTACGCGCACGTACGCCAACGCCAGCTGGGCTGCCGACCTCGGCCGCCACCAGGTGAAGGTCGGCGGCGATGTATTGTGGGCGCCGGTCCGCGAGGAGCTCGCCTACGCGATCACCGACTCATCCTTCTTTGATCCGAATACGCCGCAATCGTTCCGGTTCTTTGATGCCCGCCGCGACAGCGAGCAGTCGCTCTTCGGGCAGGACACGATGACCGTTGGGCCTCTCACGATCAGTGCGGGGCTGCGCTGGGACCGCTACGCGTTTGTCGAACGCGCGACCGCGTTCAGCCCTCGACTCGGCGTGGCCTGGTCACCCGACGGGCGCGACCTCGTCGTGCGCGCATCCTACGATCGGGTGTTTCAGACGCCCGCCATCGAGAACCTGCTGCTGGCCAGCTCTCCCTCGGTCGAGTCGTCGAACCCGGGCGCGGTCCGACTGCCCGTGCAGCCCGCGCGCGGTCACTTCGCCGAGGGCGGCGTAACGCTCGGCCTTGCCGGACGCGCACGGCTCGACGTGTCCGCCTACCGGCGGACGATCGCGCACTTCGCCGACGACGATGTGTTCCTGAACACCGGGGTGAGCTTCCCGGTGGCGTTCGACTCGGCGGATATTCGCGGCCTCGACGCCAAGCTCACGTGGCCGCGTTGGGGCAGGCTCGGCGGGTTCGCGAGCTACTCGCTGCTGAAGGGGAAAGCACGCCTTCCCGTGGTCGGCGGGCTCTTTCTAAGCGACGAGGCCCTCGAGGCGCTCGAGGAGGCCGGTGAGGTGTCGATTACGCAGGACCAGCGCCACACCGTTCGCGGGCAGTTGCGCTACGAGGTGTCGTCGCGCGCGTGGGCGGCGGTGTCCATGCGGTTCGGCAGCGGCCTGCCGGTGCAAGTCGAGGGCGACGAGGTCGATGAGGACGAGCTCATCGAGCAGTTCGGCGAGCGCATCCTCGGGCGGGTCGATCGTGCGGGCGGACGCGTCCGGCCGAACCTGGCGGTCGATGCCGGCGTGGGCGCGACGCTCGTTCGCCAGGGCCGCCGCCGTCTGACCGCGCGGTTCGAGATCGCCAATCTCGCGAACCGGTTCGACGTGATCAATTTCGCCGGTCTCTTTTCCGGCACCGCGCTCGCCCCTCCAAGAAGCGTCACCGCCCGCCTGCAATACGAATTCTGAGCAGTGTCGGCGGGGTGTTGCGCAGCGTGAACCGCGCTAATGCGTCATGGCGTAGAGCACGACGTTGACGCCGATGGCGTAGCCTCGCGGCGAGAACAGATCGAAGTACTCGCGCGGAAACTCTCCCTCGCGCTCCCAGGTGTCGGCGATGTCGGTGTTGTGAGTCATCAGCACCATCAGACGCTGATGGGCGTCCTGGATCCCCTTGAAGTACACCTGCGCGCTGTCGGCGCCGCGCTCCGAAGTCTGTCCGCCGCTGCGTCGCCAGAAGCTGATGGCCGGCACCTGCGGGATGTCCTTGACGTCGTA
>CAZCEL010000264.1:0-6985 GCA_964497175.1 uncultured Bifidobacteriaceae bacterium | reverse complement strand
CGAATCGACGGTGGACGCGGTCATCTGCGAGTGCGCAATCTGCACATTTCCAGACAAGCCACGAGCTGCCGACGAGATCGCGCGCGTGCTGAAGCCCGGCGGGCGCATCGGTCTGAGTGACATCACACGCGCACCGGGACCTGCTGGCGAGCTTTCCGATTTGATGTCTTGGGTCGCGTGTCTCGCGGATGCTAGACCGGCCGCGTCGTACTCGAAGTGGCTTGTCGACGCAGGGCTCACCGAGGCCATCGTCGAGCATCACGACGAGGCACTGACAGACATGATTCGCGGAATCGGCACGCGGCTCTTCGCGACCGAGGTGCTGGCGGCGCTGGGCAAACTGGATGTCGGCGGCATGGACCTGACGGCGGCGAAGCGCATGACGAAGCAGGCGATGGCCGCCGTTGCCGAGGGGCGGCTGGGATACTCGATCGTCTGCGCGACGAAGCCGCAGCCGTAGTTCGCCGCGGTTCCTCGTCCAAGCGGTCAATCAACCACCAGCTCTATCGGGAGCACTTGAATTAGGGTGTGGTCGCTGGGGTGATGTTCAGCGGTCTATGCACTAGACCGCAGTCGAGCGAGGTTGAGAGGGTGCATTGAGCACCCGCGTGGCCAATGTCGCGCGATTTCAATGAGTTAGAGTCTGAGATTGAGGGCGAGGCTCACCTCGTCAATGCGCGCGTAGCCAGGGGCCATGGCGTACGAGCCCTTGGCCTTGGGGTTCTCATGCTTGGCCAGATGGACGCGTAATGCTTCAAGTTTCCGAAACGGCCATTCCGATCTATCGAGAGCGTCTCGGAGGCTGCCTGGGAACGCAGGATCCCTGGCCACTCGCTCGAACGTCGCCAAGTGAGCCGGGTTGGGCCGCGCTGGATCCGCCGAAGCCGCTTGGACCTCCGCCTTCTTCTGATCGAGTCGAGGCTGCCTGGCCTGCTCGTCGAGTCCTGCCAGCTCGTCCGCGAAAGCCAAGAGCTCGCGGCCTCGCTGGCGCCAAGTCCTGAGTAGCTCGTAGATGCCGAACACCCACAACTGGCCGACTGCGCCCACGACAATCGCCGACGCGGTTGGCGTACCCTCCTTGCGGTGATACTCGGACAAGACGTCGCGCTCCCAGTCGGTCAGGAGATTGTCGACGAGACCCAGATTGAACGCTTGGAAGCGCAGGTAGATGTCGTCGCCCAACGCGGGGAGTGCCTGGAGACTTTCAGTCAGGCTCGCGCCATCGTGTCGCTCTTCATCGTCGCGGCCACCCTCATCCAGGACGTCAGTGGGATCCAATAGCGTCATCACTGTGCTCCTGTCACTTTCCTTTGAGCACTGCCGCGATCGTCGCCAGCGGCAGGATGAGCTTCAGCGGATCGTCCAGCAGACGCAGGGCGCCAAAACGCTCGTACCACTGCGCCGCCCGATCATCCTTCGCGTCGATCGCCAGCGCGACGCCGCCCACGGCCTCGGCCACAGCGAGCGCACGCTCGCCCGCGGCGATGAGCAGCTCGCCGCCAAGCCCCTGCCCTTGCCTCGCGAGCGACACGGCCAGCCTGCCGAGCCGGAACACCGGCACCTCATAGCGGCCCAGCCCCTTCTTGGCGGCGTCCGGAACTTTGCCGAAATCGATGGCTCCTGGAGCGATCGTGTAGTAGCCGAGAATGGTATTGGGTGGCTCCGGCGCGAGGGTCACGAACGTCTTGGCGCCGCCGCTTTCGTGGTTCTGCCGGGCATACCGCTGGAGGTACTCGTTCAAGGCGGGCACGCCGCAGTCGAACCCGGCTCGATCGTGGCGGCGCGACAGGGCCTCCTCGCGCCAGGTCACCTTCCGTGGCGTCACTGCCGGTTTCGCTGCAACCGCCGGGCCGCGGCGCGCAGCGATGCCGTGGGCTTCGGCGGATGCTCCAGTAGCTCCAGGACGCGCGCGCTGTCACGGGCGCTCAGCCGGAGGCGCTCGTGCCGCGCGACGACCTCCTCGGCGACCGGCAGCGCCGTCCGCATGACGAACGTCGTCAGGTCGAGGCGCTGGTAGGCCGCAGCTGCCGCGAGAATGCGCTTCTCTTCACGGGACGTGCGAAGCTCGATACGGTCGTCTCTGGTGGCGGACGTTGTCGGCACGACTTTGCTCCTCGACAGCCAGTGTAGCGTACGGATGGCGTACGGACAACTCCTCCCCCCCCTTCGCCGCCGGCCCGGCCCGTACTGTGCGAATGTGGACTAAAACTGGATGACAGGACCAAGGTCAGAACAGCAACTTATTGCGGGTGCAAGTTTGGCGGAGAGGGTGGGATTCGAACCCACGTGCGAGTTGCCCCGCAAGACGCTTTCGAGGCGCCCCCGTTACGACCACTTCGGTACCTCTCCGATCGGTCCGGCGCGATCTGGCCGACCTTCAATTATAGCCCTCGCGCGGCGGGCATGGGATGAGCGCGAACCGACGTTCATCCTCTGGGCGTGTCACTTTCCGTACTGCCGCCCGCGCCATAGGGACCCGTGGTTTGCCGCAATCCTCCACGAAATGGGTTCGCCAGCGGAAAACAGGACGGATAAGAGTAAACTCCCTCCACTGTGAACGGAGGACTCATGAGCCCGACAGTGCTTCGCTGGAGCGCCCGCCTCGCACCGGTTGTGATCCTGGCCCTGTGGTCCACCTCCTTTCTCGCAGGACAGTCCGGTGCGCCAAACGGCGAGTGGACGACCTACGGCGCCGACCTCGGGAACACGCGCTATTCGCCGCTCGATCAGATCACGGCCGACAACTTCAGCACGCTCGAGATCGGCTGGCGGTTCAAGACCGACAGCCTCGGGCCGCGGCCCGAGTTCCAGTTCGAGTCGACTCCGCTGATGGCGCGCGGCGTCGTGTACTCAACCGCCGGCACCCGCCGCGCTGTGGTCGCACTCGACGGGGCGACCGGCGAACTGCTGTGGGTGCACGGCGAGCATGAAGGCGCGCGCGGCGAGGCGGCGCCGCGCCAGCTGTCCGGCCGGGGCCTCTCGTACTGGACCGACGGCCGCCAGGAACGGATCCTCTACGTCACGCCGGGCTACCGGCTCATCGCCCTCGATGCGAAGACCGGCATCCCGATTCAGAGCTTCGGCCGCAACGGCGCCGTCGATCTCAAGCAGGACAACGACCAGGTCATGGACTTGGTGACGGGCGAGATCGGCCTGCACGCCACGCCGATCGTCGCCGGCAATACCGTCATCGTCGGGGCCGCGCACCTCTCGGGCGGCGTGCCTCGAGGCAAGACCAATCAGAAGGGGTACATCCGCGGATTCGACGTGCGGACCGGCAGGCGCTTGTGGATCTTCCACACGATTCCCCGGCCCGGCGAGTTCGGCAACGACACCTGGCTGAACGATTCGTGGTCCTACACGGGCAACGCAGGCGTCTGGGCGCAGATGTCGGTCGACGAACAGCTTGGGATCGCGTATCTGCCGGTCGAGGCGCCCACGGGGGACTACTACGGCGGGCATCGACCGGGCAACAACCTGTTCAGCGAAGGGCTGGTCGCGGTCGATCTGAAAACCGGTCAGCGGAAGTGGCACTTCCAGCTGGTGCACCACGGGATCTGGGATCACGACATTCCGTGTGCGCCAATTCTCGTGGACATCACGGTCAATGGAAGGCAGATCAAGGCTCTGGCCCAGCCGACCAAGCAGGCGTTCCTCTTCGTCCTCGATCGCGTCACGGGGCAGCCGATCTGGCCAATCGAGGAACGTCCGGTCGAGAAGGGCGACGTGCCGGGCGAGTGGTACGCGCCGACGCAGCCGTTTCCGCTCGATGCGCGAGGCAACGTATTTCAGTACGACTTGAACGGGTTTTCGCCCGACTACCTGATCGACTTCACCCCGGAGCTCCGCGCCGAAGCGGCAAAGATCATCTCGAGATACAAGATCGGACCGATCTACACGCCACCGGTCGTCAGCAGGGCCGAAGGCCCGCTGGGCACGCTTCAGCTGGCGATCAACGGCGGCGGAACCGTATGGGCCGGCGGATCCTTCGATCCCGAGACCCGCACCATGTACGTCTATTCGCGACGTCAACCGGGATCGCTCGGCCTCGTCAAGCCGGATCCCGCCAAGAACGACATGAACTACGTGGCGGGCAGCGCGCTCACAGGCGCGAGGGCGGCGGTCCCCATGGGCGCGGCGCCCGGCAGAGCGCCGGCATCCGTCGTGGCCGAGGGGCCCGGCGCAACAGCGACACCCGCACCCGCACCGACTGCTCCGGCAGCCGGCCGAGGCGCTGGAGCGGGTGGCGGCGGCGAAGGCGGTGGCGGAGGCCTGACGGTTCAGGGCCTGCCGCTCGTCAAGCCGCCGTACGGCAGCATCAGCGCCATCAGCCTCGACAAGGGCGAGATCCTGTGGCAGATCGCGCACGGCGACACGCCGGACACCGTCCGGAATCACGCGGCGCTCAAGGGGCTCACGATCCCGCGAACAGGCCAGGCCGGCATCGTCGGCACGCTCGTGACCAGGACACTGCTGATTGCCGGTGAGCCGCAGTTGACGACGGCGGGGCATCCGCGGGGCGCACTGCTGCGCGCGTACGACAAGGCGACAGGCAAGGATGCGGGCTCGGTGTTCATGCCCGCGCAGCAGACCGGCTCGCCGATGACCTACATGCTTGGCGGCAAGCAGTACATCGTCATCGCCATTGGAGGCGGGAACTATTCGGGCGAGCTGCTCGCGTTCCGGCTTCCCGGATAGCCTGCCGCCCTCCGAGCCCGATTCACCGGACGCCTCAGCCGCGACGCCGTCGCCAGGCAGGCGAGGGGGCAGCCATGCGACTCGTCCGATTCGGCGGCGCGATGAGCCTCGACGGATACATTGCCGGGCCCAACGGCGAGTACGACTGGATCCTCATGGACCCCGACATCGACTTCGACGCCATCGCGAGACAATTCGACACGTTCCTCATCGGCCGCAAGACGTTCGAGGCCATGGTCCGCATGGGGAGCGACTCGACGCCGACGCCGGGCATCCGGAACATCGTGTTCTCGCGCACGTTGAACCCGGCCGACTACCCGCAGGTCACCATCGAGCCGGATGCCGAGACGGTGGTTCGCAGGCTGCGCGAAGAGCCAGGCAAGGACATCGCGCTCTTTGGCGGCGGCGAGCTGTTTCGCAGCCTGCTTGCCGCCGGCCTGGTCGACCGCGTCGAGATGTCGCTCATTCCGGTCCTGCTTGGCGGCGGCATCCCCCTGCTCCCGTCGCCCGCCGTGGGCGCGAAGCTCGCACTGCGGGCACAGCGTGTCTACGAGAAGACCGGCACCGTCGGGCTCGAGTACGATGTCGTGCGGACCTGAAGAAGAGCAGTCGGTCCTTCGCGTCCTTGGTCCTACGTCCTTCGCGCTGAAGTCTTCACCCACGCGACAACGAACAGCGCGCCGAGGAGGAGGTCTGGCACGCCGGCCATCGCATCCGCGTTCGAGATTCGCGCCTGATAGTGCAGGACGGCAAGGGTCGCGACGTAGCCGACCTTCTCGAGGATGCTCGGGATCATCAACAGGCGATATCGGCCCGGGTCCGATCCGATCAGCAGGAAGGCGACCTGCCACCCCATGGCCACTGACAGGAACCCGTAGAAGAAGTGCGGATAGTCGATCGGCGGCGCGTACACGCGCCCAGTCACGTCGATGCGGAAGTATAGCGGCATCAGGACCGCGATGCCCCACACACCGGCGCCGATGAAGGCGATTCGTGCGAATCTCATAGGGACGACCGCGAATTGCGGACGCGGAAATCGGAAGACGAGTACGCGTGAATCGGGACGGCAATTGTAATCCGGGCACGTGTCGAGTCGCCGGCGGCGGTGCGAGGCCCGAGTGTGTGGCGCGGCGAGGGCCGAATCCACCGATCTGGCCGTGGTATTCTCCGTTCTCGCATGAGGGGCCCCTGCCTTGTCGCGCTGATCGCCGTGCTGTCAGGCCTCTGGGCCGGAACGGCACACGGCGGTCAGGGTCCGTCGGGAGCCGCTGCAGGCGGCGCGGCGGCGAGAACAGATGGCCCGCCGCCACCCCAACTGCCTGAGACCGTGTCACGCGACGAGCAGGGGCGCGCCACCGTGCGGGCCGTCCGCCTGACCGCGCCCCTGCGCCTCGACGGTCAGCTCGACGAAGCGATCTATCAGACGGTGCGCCCTGCCGCCGGCTTCACGCAGACCGAGCCGCAGGAGTACGTGCCCGCCAGCGAGGCGACCGAAGTCTGGGTCCTGTTCGACGATCGGGCAGTGTACGTGACGTTCCGATGCCACGAGAGTCAGCCCGACCGGATGGTCCTGAACGAGATGCGCCGAGACAGCTTCAACCTGCTCCAGAACGAGGCCGTCGGCTTCATTCTCGACACGTACTACGACCGGCGCAACGCCGCCTCGTTCGTCGTGACTCCCCTCGGCGGCCGCATGGATGGCCAGATCAGCAACGAACGGCAGTACAACCCGGACTGGAACCCGATCTGGGACGTGGCGACGGGACGATTCGAGGGAGGCTGGGTCGTCGAGACGGCCATCCCCTTCAAGTCGCTGCGCTACCGGCCGGGGACCGAGCAGACCTGGGGCTTCCAGGTCAATCGCCGCAATCGATGGAAGAACGAGATTTCGTATCTGACGCCCATCCCCAACTCCCTCGGTCAGCGCGGCATCTTCCAGATCTCGATGGCGGCGACGCTGGTCGGCATCGAGGCGCCGTCGGGCTCGCGCAATCTGGAGATCAAGCCCTACGCCATCGGGGACCTGACGACCGATCGGCTCTCGGCGCCGCGGCGCAATAACGATCCGGGAGGCGACATCGGCGTCGACGCGAAGTACGGCATCACGCAGAACCTCACGCTCGACGCCACGTACAACACCGATTTCGCGCAGGTGGAAGCCGACGAGCAGCAGATCAACCTGACGCGCTTTTCGCTCTTCTTTCCGGAGAAGCGCGAGTTCTTTCTCGAGAACCAGGGCCTGTTTCAGTTCGGCGCGGGGAACTTCGGAGGCGGCGGAGGCGGCGGG
>CAZCEL010000263.1:0-6989 GCA_964497175.1 uncultured Bifidobacteriaceae bacterium | reverse complement strand
CCCAAGCTGAAGCCGCGCTGTTCCGGGCGCTCGATCTCATGGATCTGACCCTCGACGACCCGCGCCACCGGCGCTCGCTGCCCCGGCTTCGCGAATTGGCGCGGACGCGAGAGGTCCTGGTGGACTGCCTGGCCGGGCCCAACAGGTACGGCACCTCCACCGTCTCGTTGCAGAAGTACTTCGATCAGTTCGCCGTTGCTGCCCGGCTGGGATGACGCTCGCGCCTCAGGCGCGGCGCGCGCTGGCCGTTGCCGCGTCGCCCCTTGTCGGGTCGGCCGTCTGCTCGGGCCAGCGAGCCTCGACGACGTTCGGCCAGCGCCGGCACCCAGCCGAGCGCCAGGTCACGCCGGCGGATGTGCATGAGCTCGTGGCAGAGCGCCATCATCCGGTCGTCCGCGCTCAGCACCGTCCGGCTCCGCGACGGCACGAGCACAATCGGGCGGCGCAGTCCGACCACCTGCGGTGCGTCGATCTCCGCCGACTCGCGGATCCGCGGCACGCGTGGAAGGCCGACAGCCGAAGCAAGCTGAGGCACGACGGCTGCGTCCTCGTCTGACACGGGCACCGACCTGTGAATGACGTCACGGAGCCGACCATATGACCGCACCAGGCGCAGGGCCTGCACGGCGATAACAACGACCCACAATCCCACAAGCGCCACGAGCGAGGCGCTCGATGTTCTACTGCCGGACTGCGCTCGGCCGCCCGCCGGCCGCCGAAGGGCACTGGGAGCGACGATCTGCATCGATGCGCCGGACGGCAACTCGTTGTTCTACGCTCCAAGCTTCAACACCTTTGCCGTCGTAAGCTTCACGACGCAGCCGAGCGTCGAGTTCGGCAACGCGGTGGCAGTGCCCGGAGAGCACATCCTCGGCACCGTGGACGCTTTGACGACTCAAGGCGCTTCGGGCGCGCCCACGATCCAGGTGATCTTGAACTGGTTCGAGGAGCTCAGGGCACGGGTTCCTTGACGCTTGTCGGTCCTTGGTCCTTCGGCCTTGGGCCTTGGGCCGTCCCTGGTACTTGGCGTCCCTGGTACTTGGCGTCCCTGGTACTTGGCGTCCCTGGTTCTTCGCGTCCCTGGTTCTTGACGCGCTCCTGTTTGACTCAGACCGATGAGTTACCTATACTCACATTGTGAGTAAGCGGCTCCAGGTGCTGCTCGACGAGTCGGAATGGCGCGAGATTCAGCGTGCCGCCCGGTCCACCCGCGTGACGGTCGCCGAGTGGGTACGTCAGGCCCTGCGAGCGGCCCGTGCGTCCGCGCCGGTCGTGGACATCGGCAGGAAACTCGACGTCATCCGCGCCGCCACCCGCCACGCCTATCCAACCGGCGACATCGAAGACATGCTCACGGAGATCGAGCGCGGCTACCTGGCTGGCGGCCGGTGATCTTCGTCGACTCGAACATTCCGATGTATCTCGTGGGGGCGCCGCATCCCCACAAGGCCGACGCACAGCGTCTTCTGGAACGAGCGGTTGCGGCGCGCGAGCGTCTCGTAACGGACGCCGAGGCCTTCCAGGAGATTCTGCATCGCTACGTGGCCATCAACCGCCGCGACGCGATCCAGCCGGCGTTCGACGCCCTGCTTGGTGTGGTCGATGAGGTCTTGCCCGTCGATCGCGCAGTCGTCGAGCGAGCCAAGACCATCGTCCTCGGATCCGCCGGGCTGTCGGCCCGTGACGCTCTCCATCTCGCGGTCATGGAGGCGCATCGCATTGGGCGCGTCCTGAGCTTCGATGCGGGATTTGACAACTTCCCCGGCATCGTGCGCGTCAGAACCTGACGAAGGGGTGCGAGCCCTTCGAGCGGCTGTGGCAGCGACAAGGACGAGGTGGGCGATCTCGAAGCCCGACGGGCTGCGGGAACCGAACCAGGCGACGCGGGTCAGGATCGACGGCGCGCTGGCCTGAACGGATAGTACTCGACCGCGCACGCCCGCGCTCCCCGAATGGCCGGATCCGCGGTGACGAGCGTCAGCCCCAAGGCGACCGCCGTTGCCACGATAGCCCTGTCGAACGGATCGCCTGGAAAGTCGTTAGGAAGCTCGCTCGTCGTTGCAGCGATTGCCGGCGTGAGCTCCAGCAGCCGCACGTCGGCCGCAAGCCCGGCCGCGAACAACTGGAGCAAGGTGCCGGCAAGCTTCAAACGGCCAATGCGGTGCAGCGTCGCAGCTTCGAGCAGACTCACACTGCACAATCCCTTCGGCTCGGCGTTGTCCAGAAGACGGCGGATACGGAGAGGCAGGACCTCGGGCAAGGTAATGCCATTGACCCAGGGAGCGGTATCGAGGAGGTACCTCACGCCAGGCCCTTCCACTCGCGGGCCGGGATCGGATCAGGCGACACGGGACGCTTTTGACCGAGGCGTTTCCCGGCTCCAAGAAAGGAGCCGGGCCGCGCGGCCGGACTGATGCGAACGTACGGCTTGCCGCGGCGGGTCACGACAATCTCCTGTCCCTGTGCCGCCTCATCCAGGACCGCCGCGTCACGGCGCAACGACCGAAGCGTCACAGTCTTCATGTCTGCCATTATGTCAGACATGACATCGCCTCGACAAGCGTTGCCACTCTGGTCGCGCTCCACCGCGTCGAGCACCGCGCTGAAGTTCCGGGCCACTTCGGTGACCGACAGCGGGCAAGGCTCCACGACATCACGTCCGCTCGATCGGATCTGCTGCCGCAGGCGGCAACTGCCGGCTGGCACCGGCGCCGAGCGTGCGCCGCCAGCGCGCGTAGGCGCGACGCACGTACGCCAGGCGCTCGGCGGGCGTCGGGTAGCGGCGCCGGAACCAGCGGACAAGCGCCAGGATCTCTTCCCGCTCGGCCTCGGTCATCGGGGCGTCGAGATAGGCTCTGGCCTCGCCTGGGCCAAGCGACCGCTCGTGAAACGAGGCGAGATCCTCAGGGCGAACGGTCACATCACTCCCTCCGACTTGAGCATCCGCAGCAGTCGGATATCCTCGACGTCCTTGGGCCTGTCGCCAAACCGTTTGGTGAGGATGAGATCGTCGATCGCCGGTCGCTGCACGTCGATGCCCGGCGCCAGCGTAACGGCCCGACGGTCCGCCCAGACCTGCTCGAAGCTTACCTGCACGCCATCGACCGTCGTGATGGACCGCGCGACGAGGACGTCGACATGTTCGTCGTTTTCCACGACGTAGCGCCCGCGCCGGCGGGCCTCCCCGGCATCGAATGTCGGATGAAGGTCGCAGAGCAAGGCGGCGGCGTTGAAATCCTCGATCTGATCGATGGCAATCCAGAAGTCGTAGTCCGCTGTCAGCACGGGAAGGCCCAGGAGCACCAGCGCACGGCGACCGATCAGGAGGGCTCGAACGCCGGACTGGTGGATGGCGCGAAAGAACGCCAGCTCGTCGAAGTCCACGCCTCGCATTCTCGCGGAACATTATAGGGGTGTTGCTGAGATGAGGCGCGAGGCCGGCGAGACATCTCGCCCCAGGCTCGGTGAATGGCACGAAGATGAATGCCGAACCGTCTGTTCAGCGCCGTCGCGGCACGCCAAGCTCGGCGAGCTTGGCCACGACGGCCTGGCCGTGCGTCGCGGGTCTCACCTGCTTGTCGATGTGGGCGATCCGGCCGTCGGCCCCGATGTAGAAAGTCCACCGCGACGGGAACGGCTGATCGGCGTCGACCACGCCGTAAGCGGTCGCCACCTCCCTCGACGGATCGCTGAGGAACGGGTAGTCGGCGCCAAGCGACTGCGCGAAGGCACGATTGGTTTCCGGCGGATCGACGCTGATGGCGAAATGGGCCGCCTCGAACTCGCGGATCTCGTTCCCACTCTCACGGAGTGAGCGGCACTCGGCGGTTCAGCCCTCGGTGAAGGCCTTGGCGAACCAGGCCAGGACCACCATCTGCCGGCCTCGATAACTCGCCAGGCTGTGCTGTTTGCCGTCGGTGCCGGGGAGCGTGAAGTCGGGAGCGGGATCCCCGACGGCCAGCACACGAGGGGCCGCCGAGGCAGGTTTCGCGGTGGTCCGTTCACCAGCGGGCGCCGGCGCCGGCCCGCACGATGAGCCGAGCAGACAGGCCGCGACAAGGCACGAAGCGATACGCAACGCGGAATCGCCCGGCATGATGGGGAGCATAGCACGCCGAGGGGTCGCTATAATCTGCGCAGCCGGCATGTTCCCCTGTCAACATCTCGGAGACACCCTCCGGTGCAAGTAGCGAGCGGCAGCCGGCTCGGTGCGTACGAAATCCTCGAACTGATCGGCGAGGGTGGCATGGGCGCCGTGTACCGCGCCCGAGACAGCCGGCTGGAGCGCGACGTCGCGCTGAAGCTGGTGCATCCGCATCTGGTCGATGCCGAGCGTGCCGAGCGCTTCCGCCGCGAAGCCCGGGTACTCGCCGTCCTCGGCCACCCCAACGTCGCAAGCGTCTACGAGCTTGACGAGGCCGCGGGCACGGCCTTCATCGTGATGGAGCTCGTCCACGGTCAGACGCTGGCCGACCTCCTCAGCGCCGGCCCGCTGCCCACGTCCGAGGTCTTGCGCATCGCAAGCCAGGTGGCAGCTGCGCTCGAGGCCGTGCATGACAAAGGCCTTATCCATCGCGACCTCAAGCCGGCCAACATCAAGCTGACCGCCGACGGCGTGGTCAAGGTCCTCGATTTCGGCCTGGCCAAGTCGATCGGCGTCGGGGACTCTCTGGACTCGGATCTGGTCACGGCATCGCTCAAGACCCGCGAAGGCGTGATCGCCGGCACGGTCGCCTACATGAGTCCGGAACAGGCGCGCGGGCACGAGATCGATCGGCGCTGCGACATCTGGGCCTTCGGCTGTGTGGTGTACGAGATGCTCACGGGCCGGCCGGCGTTCGGCGGCCGGACGACGGCGGACACGATCGCCGCGGTGATGGGACAGCAACTGGACTGGGACGCACTCCCGCTCGATGTGCCGCCGGCGCTGGCCCGTGTGCTGCGCCGGTGCCTGCAACGGGACGTGAAGCAGCGGCTGCGCGACATGGGCGACGCCAGGCTCGACATCGAGGAGACAGCCACCGCCCCCGCGCTATCCAAGATCCCACGAGCCTCGTCCGGCGTCGGGCTCGTTGCCGCCCTCGGACTGGCGGCGGGGGCCCTCGCACTTGGCGCGCTGGCCGCCCTCATGATTCGAGCGCCGTCGCAGGCTGCTCCTCCGCCAACCGCGCATTTCGTCGTGCCGCTCCCTGCAGCGGCCCCGCTTGGCGGATTGGACTTTCCGAGCGCCGTGATTTCGCCGGACGGAACCAAGCTGGTGCACGTCGCAAGCCGCGGAGGCCAGACACAGCTGTTCGTCAGGGCGATGGACGAGATCGAGCCGGCGCCGATTCCCGGAACGGCCAACGCGGTGGGTCCCTTCTTTTCTCCCGACAGTCAGTGGGTGGCGTTCTTCGCCGATGGCCAGCTTAAGAAAGTCGCCCTGTCGGGCGGCGCTCCGCTGCCGCTCGGCGATGCACCGGTGGGTCTCGGAGGAAGCTGGGGCCCCGGCGACATCATCGTGTTTGCCGCCGGCACCGGATCGGGGCTGTCCCAGGTTCCCGCTGCAGGCGGAGCGGTGCAGCGCCTCACCACGCTCGACGTCGCGCAGGGCGAATTCAGCCACCGGTGGCCGCAGTGGCTGCCTGATGGCGAGACCGTTCTGTACACGGTCGGCACCTCGGGCAGCTGGAGCGATGCCCTCATCGTCGCTCAATCGCTGGAGAGCGGTAGGCGATCGACGCTCGTCCGGGGCGGCACGAGCCCCCAGTATCTGGCGGACGGCTCACTGCTCTACGCGCAGAACGGGCGCATCATGCGGGTCGCATTCGACGCCGCGAACCTGGCCGTCAGCGGTCCTGCCGTCGCGGTGCTCGAGAACGTCCGCCAATCGGCCGACGGCGCCGCGCATCTCAGCGTGTCGCGGTCAGGAATCGCCGTCTTTGTTCCTGGCGGGTCGGAGGCGGGCCAGAGCCGCCTGGTCTCGGTCAATAAGGACGGCACGAGCACGCCGTTTGCCGCCATGCCCGCCGTGTACGCGTATCCGCGAGTGTCGCCCAATGGCCGGCGCCTGGTCGTCACGATGGAAGCGCTCACGCGGGATCTGTGGGTCTACGACTTCACGTCGGGCCAGACCACCCAGCTCACCTTCGACGGAAGCGCGGCGTTTCCGGTGTGGAGCCCAGACGCCCAGCAGGTCGCCTACAGCACGACGCGCGTGGGCGTACTGAACCTGTTTCGAACCACGTCCGAGCAGGGGGGACGATCCGAGCGCATCGCAGCCAGCGAGAACCAGCAGTTCGGCGGGTCGTGGGCCCCCGACGGCACGCTGGCGTTTTCCGAGCAGCGTCCGACCACGGGCCGGGACATCCTGCTCCTCTCACCTCGTGACCGTGTCGCGCGTCCGCTGCTCGACGGACCTTCCGACGAAAGCTCGCCGCGATTCTCGCACGACGGTCGGTTACTCGCCTACGTGTCGAACGAGACCGGACGCGCCGAGGTCTATGTCACGATGCTGTCCGGCCCGCGACGCGCGCGGCCGGTCTCGAGCGGGGGCGGCGAAGAGCCCGTGTGGGCGTCCGGGGCCCGGGAGCTCTACTTCCGCGAAGGGAAGCGAATGATGGAGGTCGCGATCGGGGCGGACGGACAGGCCCTCTCACAGCCGCGCGTACTGTTCGAGGGCGACTACGCCCAGGGCAGCATGGATGCGCCCAATTACGACACGATGCCCGACGGCCGGTTCGTCATGGTGCTGCTTGCGGTTCAGGCGTCGGGACCCTCGCTGCATGTGCTCGTGAACTGGTTCGGTTCGCCCGAGGCCGGCTCACCGCGCTGAAGCCGGCTTGACCGTCGCGCGGTATTGCGACGGAGATGACGGGCCCTCGGCCTTGTTCACCGCAGCCACGAGGTCGTCTGCTTTCGTGGTGCGCGGATTGTAGGTGACCGTCACCTCGCCAGCATCGAGGCTCACCTGCACGCGCGACACGCCGGCAACCTGAAGCAGTGCGGAC
>CAZCEL010000262.1:0-7030 GCA_964497175.1 uncultured Bifidobacteriaceae bacterium | reverse complement strand
CTCATCATGCCACGGAAGGGCGTCCAACCGCTTGCGAGTCACCTGTGGACCGGCGGCCGATCGACTCCGGCGTCGCGAACGGTCAGGGCCCGCTTCGGCAGCCGCAGCGAGCGAGAAAGGCATGACAGGCAGGGATCCGTGGGCTGGAGTGGGGGAGTGTGCAATCCGAGACATCGCGGACGCTCGAACGCGAGAGACACTGGCCACTGATGTTCAAGCTCATTGCGACGATGCGGCGCGGTTCCTCCACGGGTCTGGCACCGGCGTGGGCCCGGTATCCCACTCTCGAGGCTGCCCGCGCCGGCGTCTCGGCGCTCCTGCGCGACGATCGCATCCTGCGCGTCATGATCGTGCGCAACGAGATTCCGCCGGCGTTCGTCGAGTGGGTGGAGCGGTAGGGTCGCCCTGCACGAGTGAGAGCAACTCGCGCCCTCGCGGGTTCGGCGGACGTCTCAGAGTCGCTGCGCGATCTCGAGAAGGAGCCGCACGAACAGTGCCAGAGGCGTGCCTACCAACAGAATGACCAGCGGGAAGAGCAACACAATGAGCAGCAGCACCGCTGCATCCTCGATGAGTCCGGGGATCTTGCGCAGCCAGCGCCGTCCACCTCCAGGTTTCACCTGTACGCCGGCGCCCGGGTCTCGACGAGCGCCGGACGCCGGGTTAGGCACTGACCACGGGGCAACCGAGGCGATCGACGTGGTCACGAGCTTGGCCATTCCAGTAGACCGCATGCCGAGCTGCTGCGTGCGGCTGTCTCGCATTGCACAGTCGTGTTTCGTTCTCCCCCATATAGTCGCGGTCGAGATGCGCGGTCGAGGGGTGCGCATTCGCAGCGTCCGAAGTGCGCGACCTGTTTACGAATGGAAGCGAAGTTACGCGTGATGCATGCATTCAACCCGGAGTGTCTCGAGGCATTGGAGCGATTGTTAGCGCGGCCCGATCCGGAGGACCTGCCGCGACGGGCGCACGTTCTCAGATGGGAAGGCGAGCCCAACCGGCGGTCCACGCGCTTGCTACCAATCGTGATGGGCTGGCTGCAGCAGCGATTCCTTGAGATCGATATCGACGAGCCACAGGCGCCAGTCGTGCAGCGGTGGAGGCGACCCGCGCGCGTGCCGACGTCCGAACTGCGGCTGCTGCGGCGGACCGGCACGGATTAGTCAAGGCTGGGGATTCATCAGTTCAGGGAGGTAGCCGTGGCGTACGAGGGCAGCGAGACCTACGCGCTTGGGTATAAGGCCGTTCAGGAGAAGGCGCCGAACGCGTCTGGTGTGTTCACTATTTACACCTCGCAGCAATGGCTATATGTTGGCGAAAGCGACGATATTCGGCAGAGCCTCTTTGGACACTTGAACGAGCCACGCACGTGTTTGGAGCGACGTGGCCCGGTCTCGTACTCGTTCGAGCTGGTCCCGGCCGCAGAACGTGTCGCTCGTCAGCAAGCACTCGTTGCGGCGTTGGAGCCTACCTGCAATCTCCCGACACGCTAGAGCGGGCGCGACGGACCTTGGCCCGCCCACACGACGGCTATGGTGGCCGACTTAGGATCGTCGCCAGGACGATGGCGCGGCGCCGGTTGCGGACGGGCCGGAGCCACCGCACCACCGAGTGCCCTTCCAAGGGCCGCTGCACCTTCTTGTGTGTCTTGAGGAGGCCTGACCGTGCCGACGCCGCGTGCCTCGCACCGATCCGAGTGAGTGGCACGAGCTCGGCGGAGGCAGGTGCTGGCAGCGCTGGCGAGGGCGAAGGCCGCGGCGACATGACGGTCCTCTGTGCCGGGACGGTCCCGGAGTCGCCGGGCCGGCTATTCTGTGGACGGCTGCTGCGCGTTCGCCGCAGGCGCGCCACGCCGTCTAGCAGTGGCAGCAGAACCACGGCCGCCAGCACCGCCCATTGTTCGAGCGACATGATCAGTCCCTGCCTTCAATCCTTACGCCCAGTGCGCTGTCCTCGTGCGGACGCGTCTCACCGGACCGCAGGGGTTCCGCCTTACCGCCGCACACCTGCAGGCTCGCCGTTGTCTGGGGCTGCAATGGCCTCGCGCATCGAGGAGTCTGCCTGGATGTTTTTCATCCGGTAGTAGTCCATGATGCCGAGGTTCCCCTGCCGGAATGCCGCGGCCATGGCGCGTGGCACTTCGGCCTCGGCCTCGACGACGCGGGCGCGCATCTCCTGCTCGAGCGCGACCGCCATCGCTCGCCGCTCCTCGGCTTTGGCCTGCGCGATCTGCTTGTCGGCGTTCGCCTGGTCGATTTGCAGCTTGGCGCCGATGTTCTCACCGACGTTCACATCGGCAATGTCGATAGAGAGGATCTCGTACGCGGTGCCCGCATCGAGACCGCGGGCGAGGATGTTCTTCGAGATGTGATTGGGGTTCTCGAGCACATCCTTGTGTGTCGCGGCAGAGCCGATGGTGCTCACCATGCCCTCGCCAACCCGAGCAATGATGGTCTCTTCGCCAGCGCCGCCCACCAGCCGATCGAGGTTCGTCCGGACGGTCACACGTGAGACGGCGACGAGCTGAATCCCGTCCTTGGCAACGGCGGCGATCGACGCCGTCTCGATGACTTTCGGGATAACCGACATCTTCACGGCCTCGAGGACGTCGCGGCCCGCCAGGTCGATCGCCGCGGCGCGGCGGAAGGGCATCGTGATGTTGGCTTTGTCCGCGGAGATGAGCGCATTCACGACCCGCACGACATTGCCCCCCGCGAGATAGTGCGCCTCGAGCTCGTTGATCGACACCCCCTCGAGTCCGGCCTTCACGGCGCTGATGTGAGCGTTCACGATCGTCGCTGGCGGGACGCGCCGGAGCCGCATGCCGACGAGCGTGAACAGCCCGACATACGCCCCCGATGACCAGGCGGCAATCCAGAGGGGTACCGGGACGAAGTACAGCCCCGAACCGAGTGCGACAACGGCAACGATCAGCAGTCCGATGGCGCCGACAGCGCCAGTTTCGAATCCAGTCATGGTGCTCCCTTCATTACGCCGCGTGCTGTTGCCGAACCACGATCCGGTTTCCGTCCACACGCGTCACTTCGATGACCGCCTCCGCCTCGATGAACCCGCCCCCTGACACGACATCGAGGCGCGTCCCCGCGATCTCGGCAATCCCCGCCGGGCGCAGCGCCGACAGCGCGGTTCCCGTCCGGCCCAGCCAGCCATAATCGGTCGCCGGCGCCGATGCGTAGCCCCGTTCCGCGGCCATGTCTGCATCAAGCACGAACCGGCGGCCGAACGGAAGCCGCGGCAGGATGCGCAGCAGTGCGAGCCAGCCGCCGAGGGCGAGCAGGACCGAGATCGCGACACGCCCGAATGCGCCAATGACCATCGATGTCGTGGCACCCGCTCCCACAAGGGTCATCCCGAGCGCGGCCACCAGGGCCACGATCCGGCGATGCCTGCGACGCCGAAGCCGGGGATCACGAACACCTCGGTTCCGACGAGGAGCACCCCCGCGCCAACAAGAACGAGCTCTTCCCGCCCCGCGAGCTGAACGAGCCAGTGCCCCCCAAAGAACAGCGCGAACGACAGCAGCCCGGCAAATCCAGGAAGGCTGAATCCTGGCGCGCGGAGTTCGACGAGGATCCCCAGCAGACCGATCGTCATCAGCAGCGAGGCGACGATGGGGCTGGTCAGGAATCGAACGAGCGTCTCCGCCCACGTCTCGGATGCGCGCCGCACCTCGGCATCAACCAGGCCGACCGCGCCAAGCGCTGATTCCAGGGTGTCGGCGGTGAACTCCACGATGTGATGGTCCATCGCCTCCGACAGCGTGAGCGTGAGGAGCTTGCCCTTTGCGACAACGCCGGGGATCGCCACATCGACATCCACCATGGCTTCAGCGAACTCGGAGGGACGTCCGCGGTGCTCGGCCGTCGCGGCGAACTCCTTCCGCAGGTAAGACACGGACTTCTCGTCTGCCGCCTTGAGCTCGCCGCCGCCACTGAGAACGGGCATGGCGGCGCCGATCGTGCCGCTGCTCGTCATGACAATCGTCTCTGTGGCGAGCGCAAGCAGCGCACCAGCAGAGATGGCGCGCGGATTGACGAACCCGATGGTCCGGATGCGAGCCTGGAGAATCGCGTCGCGCATCACGACCGCCGCGTCGACGCGTCCACCCAATGTGTTGATATCGAGCAGAACGGCCGCGGCGCCCGCCTGTTCGGCTTCGCGGATCGTCCGCGCCAGGAAGGGGGCAAGGCCAAGGTCAATCATCCCCTCGATAGGCGCGACATAAACAAGCGGCCGGGCCGTCTGCGCCGACGGGATGCTCCCCGTTCCCTGCGTGGCGAACACCTCGCGGCGCGCGCCATGGCCTCCTCAATCGCCGGCGCGCATCGGACCGCCTTCGTCTTGCATGGCCAAGGACGCGTTGACTGAGGCAGCGTCCGCAAGCGAGGCCACAACGCTCGTGCCGCTCGCACCGGACGTGTTCGTCCGCTTCGGCAGTCGAGCCACGAATGCGCGAAGCCGCTGCCGGTGAAGCAGCTTCCGTTTGCGCTCTTTCTGGAACCGAGCTCGGTCGCCATTGCGTTCCGACATGCATCCTCCGCTCGCGCCCAGGACGATCTCGGCCCCGGACACGTCGTCAGCCTATCCGGGCATGCTGAATTCGACTGTACCGTTCTGCACACCGGTATCCGGGCTATGTGCCAGGCGGTCGCGGGAGCCAGACGCCGGATTCAGCTCCTCGAGTCGCACTCACGGCCAGCTTCGCAAGGCGGTTTGGGATCCGACACCTGCGATCGCGTGGGCCGGCGACCTGTGATGGGTCGGTCGGCACGAAGACGCGGCGATTCGATCGTCAGAAGGCGTCGCCGTACCACTGCTGTACGCTCGACCAGCGCCCGCGCATGACCGCGGCCTCTGTACGGGGGTTCGGAGAACACGGTGCCGATCCCACAGACGCGCACGGGCTGCCGATCAAGGACCCCTGCGAGGTTGTACTGCGTCGCGCTGGCGAGCACGTCAGCGCCCTCGACCAGCGCGTATCGCGTCTGGTGACGGGACGCCCAGGCCGTCTTCATCTGGGCGGCGTCGAATCGGCGGTACGCCTGGCGATTCAAACCATCGTGCCAGGCGGAGCAAGTCGACTCGAGAATGCGGTCGAGAATGACGCCCTCGGCGGGAACGATAGTCGTCATTGGATGAATCGCGCGGCCGGGCCGGACGAGCCAGGCGCGTTCCTCCTCGGTGGTTCGGGGGCGATCAGGCACACGCGGTAACCGGGCGAACTCGTGGTGGCACACAGTCACCGGACGTCAGGCCGGCGGACGCGGTCTGGGTCGGCTGCTGCGGATCCGGGCTCGGTGAGCGCGCTGCGGAACGTCCTGCCGAACATCTCCCACGTCGTGACGAAGAGTGCCGCCAGGATCGGGCCCAGGATGAAGCCCATCGCGCCGAAGAGCAGGAGGCCGCCGAGGGTGGAGAAGAAGATGAGCAGGTCGTGCATCTTGGTATCCTGGCCGACCAGCCGTGGCCGCAGCACGTTGTCCACGCTTCCAACCACGAGCGCGCAGAACACGGCGAGCGCGATGCCTCGCCAGACCTCGCCCGTGGCGAGGAGGATGATCGCCGCCGGGACCCACACAATCACGCCGCCGACGCCGGGGATGATCGACAGGACGGTCATCACCGTCCCCCAGAAGATCGCTCCTTCGACACCCACTGCCCAGAACGCCAGTCCCCCGAGCACGCCCTGGGCCGCACCGATCAGGATCGTGCCCTTCAGCGTGGCGCGGGTCACCGACACGAACTTCTCCACCATGCGTTGCTTGTCCGCTTCTGAGAGCGGCAGGTGCTCCAGAACTGTGCGGAGCAGGCGCGGACCGCCGGTCAGGAAGAAGAACATCGTGTAAAGCAGCACAAAGAAGTGAAAGATGAAGACCGCTGTGGCGCGTGTTGTGGCGGAGAGCGCGGCGAACAGAAATGCGCTCAGGCTGCCGACGAGCTCACCCGCCTTGGTGAGGATTTGTGCCCGGTACGGCTCGATGAGCTGATACCCAGGAAGGGCCCTGAGCCGGCTGTCGAGCTCGCCTGGCTGATCCACGAGCTCCTGCAGGCGCGGACGAATGGTCTCGGTCATTCGCAGCGCTTCGTTCGCACCCGCTCCGAGCACGCCGAGCAGCGGTGCGACGACAAGTAACAGCAGCAGAAAGAGGGTCGTAATGGCTGCCAGCGCCTGGCGGCCGCGCAGCCGGCCGAGCAGCCAGTCATAGATCGGGTAGCTCAGTCCCGTGATGATGGCCGCCAGCAGGATCGTCAGGAGGAACGTACGGATCATTGCCAGGAACGCGGCCGAGATCATGGCGACCAGCAGAACCAGGAAGGCTTGACGGAAGCGGGCGTCAGTCATGGTGCCGCGGATATGCGCGTCCCGTGGCATTCTACGGGTGTACGACGCGATCGCCACTCCGGGGGACGACTACCCCCTGAGCGGATGCCGGCCCTGAATGACCCGGAACAGCAGACCGAGTATGGCGACCGCCAGCAGGACGTGGATGAGGCCTCCGAGCGTGTTCGCCGTGACGACGCCGAGCAGCCACAAGACCAGGAGGACGATGAGAAGTGTTGAGAGCACGTGACTGTCCTTTCTGACCGTCGGCAAGCGTAGCGCCCGGTCGGGAACAGCGGCTGTTCTCTTGTGCACACATTCATGGCCTGCCCGCGTGTCATGCTTGGCGCATGGAACGTCGAAAGCCCTCCAACGGTGCAGCCAAGCCGGCGCCCGCGTTCAGCGTGCCGGCGGTTCTCGAATCGGCCGGCGTGGCGAAGACCAACCATTACGCGCGCGGTGACGCCATCTTCACGCAGGGGGATGCCTGCGAGCACGTCCTGTACGTTCAGATGGGCGGGGTCAAGCTGTCGGTGCTGTCGAAGACCGGCCGGGAGGCCGTGGTGGCGATGCTCGGCCCGGGCGACTTCTTCGGCGAGGGGTGTCTGGCGGGTCAGCAGTTCCGCATGGGGAGCGCTACGGCTGTCTCTTATACACATCTGACGCTGCCGACGATCTTACGCGTGT
>CAZCEL010000261.1:5634-7038 GCA_964497175.1 uncultured Bifidobacteriaceae bacterium | reverse complement strand
GAGGCAGATGGCGCATCGAACGCCGGACATCACTCTCCGGCTGAAGCCGGATCCCACTCCTGCATTCCGCAACGCCACGACTCGCTCGCGCAAAGCGCGGCGGTTGCACCCGGCGAGAGCCGCTATCATCACGTCACCTGGGCACGAACGCCAGAAAGCGCCGCGGGTTGTCCACCAGGATCTTGTGCAGCATCCCGTCCTTGACGCCCGCATACCTGAGCTTGGGAACGAACTGCGCGACCACCGACGAGTAGCCCTGGCCCCAGTTCGCCTTGAGCTGCGGCGCCGGCGTGGAATCGGCCGAGAACAGCAGGTGATCGGCGAAGCCGGCCTCGAGCACGGCAAGCACGTACTTGACCTTGTGGGCCTCGGGAATCGCCGAGCGGCCCATGAGGTGGCCGACCGTGTCGAACCCGAGGAACGCTCCGCGCTTGGCGAGCGCCTTGGCCGTCTGCGCCAGCGGCTCGGCGGACGGCCGGATGCCCGTGAGATGCCCGATGCAGACGCGCCGCGGATCCACGCCCATCGACTCGAAGACGTCGAGCTGCTCCAGGGCGCAGGACGGACAGCTCTGATGCGGCGTGTGCGTGAAGATCGGCAGGTTGGTCCGCCGGTGCGCGCGGGCAATGGCTCGCAGCAGCTTCCGCTCCTCCGGCTGCATCGTCGGCGACGAGGCAATCTCGCCGAAGGCGCCCCACCGCTGTCGCTGCGCATCGGCGACGAGCTCGCTCTCGAGTTGCTCCTCGCTCATCTTGACGACCTCGGGGGGATAACGGGCCGGAATCGCCAGGTCCTGATAGTAGCCGCCTGCCACGACGATGTTCATCCCCGAGCGCATCGATATCTGCCGCAAGTTATCGACCGTCCTGTCGTCACGACGACCGGCGGCGGCCGCATCGACCAGACAGCTCACGCCGTCGGCGCGTGCCATCCGGAGCTCGTCGACCATCAGATCGAGGTACTCGGTCTCGTTCGCTGGAGCGACGACGCCAGGCACCAGCTCGGAATCGGGGGGCGGAGGCGGAGTCGGCGTGAACCTGCCGCCGAGGTGCTCGTGAAACTGCACCGAGCCGGGCGTCAGTGCGGCGGGAGGGACGTCCTTCACGATCGTTCGTATGACGGATCCGTTCGGAAACGACACTCGTGTCGGGCTCGACGCGGCGAGCCAGCCTCCAGGCTGGCCGAGCGCCAGGACTCGATGATCGATCAGAGGGCCGATCAATCCAACGCCGGCACACGAGCTCAAGAGAGCGAGGGCGTCCCGCCGGTTCAGGGCCATGGGGTGAATGTTCCGCTTCATCTCGGCCTCCACTGTCGGCACGTGGCCGTGTACGCCCCTCGGCAGGACGTGTCACGCGTGGAGCATGATAGAACGTCACCGTTTCGCGATCGACGATAATCACA
>CAZCEL010000261.1:0-5624 GCA_964497175.1 uncultured Bifidobacteriaceae bacterium | reverse complement strand
GGAGTCCGGGCCCGGCCAACGGGATGGCCACCTGGAGGTGAACATGGCGCACACGATCTGGGATGAGACGGAACGACGGACCCTGCTCGACCGCTTCGCGGGGCTCGACGCCTCGGCGCGCCCGCGCTGGGGCCGCATGGACGCACTGCGGATGGTCGCGCACGTGACCGACGGCGTGCGCATGGCGATGTTCGAGCTGCCCGTCGCACCGATGCCCTCGATGCTTGGCGTGTGGCCGATCAACGTCCTGGTGATGTTCTATCTGCCGTGGCCGAAGAGCGCTCCCACGGCGCCCGAAATTCTCGCGCGGTCGTCTCCCAGCTGGACGGCCGGCGTCGACGAGCTCGCCCAGGCGCTCGCGCGATTCGTCGCGCAAGGTCGGGACGCGTCGTGGGCACCGCACCCGGCCTTCGGCCGGCTTGACGACGGCCAGTGGGGTCGCCTGATGCGCCGCCATCTGGATCATCACCTTCAGCAGTTTGGCGCGTAGACGGTGCCTGAGAAGCCACTGGTTATCGCGGCTTGACTGGCTCGGTTATAGGTCATAATATTCTGGTCATGAATAAACCAAGGGGACGGCCGCATGGACGACGACCGCGCGACCGCGGCCAGGTGGCTGCCGCCGATTTCAAGGCCCGGTGCCTGGAGTTGATGGATCGCGTGCGCGAGACCGGCGCCGAGTACGTCGTCACCAAGCACGGGGAGCCCGTGGCCAGGCTGGTGCCCTACCTTGCCACCGCGCGGCCGTCGCTGTTCGGGTCGATGAAGGGCACGGTGCTCAAGTACGAGCGGCCGCTGGATCCGCTCGACGACACGTACGAGATGGACCGCAGCTGAGCGCACCGTGCTGCTGCTGGATACGCACGCCTGGATCTGGATCGTCGAGGGCGACGTCCGCCGCGTGGGACGCAGGGCGCGGCGCCTGCTCTCCCAGGCGGAGTCCCGGGATGCCGTCCGCATCTCGTCGGCGACGGTGTTCGAGGTGGTTGCGCTCCACACGGCCGGACGCCTGCGCCTGGCACGCCCGCCCGAGCAGTGGATTCGCGACGCCCTCGAGGCTGAGGGCGTGCGTCTGGCTCCACTGTCGGCGGATATCGCCCTCGACGCCGGCGCGGTGCCCCGGGCGGCGCTCGCCGATCCACTCGATCGGCTCCTGGTTGCCACGGCGCGGCAGCTTGACGCGACGTTCGTCACGAGCGACGTACGCATTCTCGAGTACGCGGCAACGACGGGGAACGTGCGGATTCATGACGCCGGCACGTGAGGGTTCGTCTTACGGGCGCTCGACGGTCGAATGATCGTGACGGTGACGGAACGAGGGAGGATGCCGTGCTGAAATCGCTGCTGATCGCCACTGTCGGTGTTGCGCTCCCCTCCCTCGTCGCGGCGCAGACGGCTCCCCCGCCGGCCGTCGACGTGACCGCTGCGGGCATCAAGGCGTTCATCGACAAGCTGCCGCAGGATCGCATCAGCGATCTGCCCATTCGAGTGGCTGACGTCGGCGGGTACAAGGTTGGCGTCTACGGCGTCCTCCGGCCGAAGTCGGTGACGGGGAACGCGGTCCGGCACCAGACGAGCGTCACCGAGATCTACTACATGCTCGAGGGGTCAGGGACCCTCGTGACAGGCGGGACGATCGCGGACGAGAAGACCACGGGCGCCAGTCCCAACACGAAGCGGCCGAACTTCGGCGGCAGCCGCATCGACGGCGGCGTGAGCCGCAACGTTGTGCCCGGAGACGTGGTCATCATTCCCGGCAACGTCCCGCACTGGTGGAGCCGTCTCGACAGCGACATCCGGTATCTGATCTTCCGGCCGGATCCGGAAGGACTGCAGCCGGTCAGGTGAGCCGCAGCTGCGACCACCCGCAGCAGCGTAGAATCAACGAGCGTCGAGAATCGACAATCGCGCGACAGGATGGACGAAGAGCTACGGCGGCAGGTCTCCCGCCTCTTTCAAGAGGCCGCGGCGCGCGCTCCGGAGGATCAACACGCCTTTCTGGAGGCGGCGCGCCAGGGCGACGACGTTCTGCGTCGCGAGGTTGGTTCTCTGCTCGCCGCCCGGGCTGCAGCCCGACTCGCGTCCCAACCAGGGATGTCTGCCGGCCTGACAGATGCCGCGGACGACCGACCGCCCGATGTCAACACGCCACCAGCGCAAATGCTTGGCGGCTACCGGATCGAGCGCCTGCTGGGCCGCGGCGGCATGGGCAGTGTGTTCCTGGCGTACGACACCACGCTTCACCGCCACGTGGCGCTCAAAACGCTCGATGGGCTTGCCGACGGCGACGCCGCGCGAAGCCGGCTCTTGCGTGAAGCTCGAAGCGCCGCCGCGTTGAGCCACCCGAACATCTGCACGATCTACGAAATCGGCGATGCGAGCGGCGCGGCCTTCATCGCGATGGAGTACGTGGACGGCCGTTCTCTCCGCGATCGGCTCGACGCGGGCGCGCTGCCGCTGGACGAGACCCTTCGCTACGCCACCCAGGCGGCAGATGCCCTGGGGTTCGCACACGATCGCGGCGTCGTGCATCGCGACTTCAAGGCAGCGAACGTGATCGTGGCGGCTTCGGGCGGGTTGAAGATCGTCGATTTCGGATTGGCCCGCCGCGACGACGTTCAGTCGTCCGCTGCAACGACGATGGCCTCGCTGGCGCCGCCGGGCACGGCTGCGGGAACGCCGTACGCCATGGCCCCCGAGCAGGTGCGTGGCGAGCCGGCCGACGGACGCACGGACCTCTGGGCGCTTGGCGTGATCCTGCACGAGATGGTGAGCGGCAGGAAGCCGTTCGAAGGCGCGACCACGCCCGAACTGTTCTCGTCGATTCTGCGTGATGCTCCCGCGCCGCTGCCAGGTACCGTGCCCGCCCAGCTGCGGTCGGTGGTCGCGCGCTGTCTCGAGAAGGCGCCCGAGCAACGGTATCAGCACGCGGGCGAGGTGCGGGCCGCGCTCGAGATGATTCCAAGGGGAACCGGGCAGAGTTCGCCGAGGCGATGGCATCAGTCCATCCGCCGCTGGCGTGCATCCGCCACGATGATCGTGGCCGCGGCTGCGCTGTTGGCGTTGAGCCTCGCCGGCGCCCGCAATTGGATCGCCGGCGGCTCGGACGGAAGGACGCCGGTCAGGCTCGCAGTGCTGCCGCTCGACAACCTTTCAGGGGACCCCGGACAGGAGCATTTCAGCGACGGGCTGACCGAAGCCATCAGCGCCGGGCTCAGCCGCCTGCCGGCCCCAGGGCTCAGTGTGATTGCCGGTTCCCTGTCGAAACAGTACAAGCGCAGCCTGAAGCCGCCCGATCAGATCGGCCGGGAGCTCAATGCCACCACGATTCTGCAGGGGTCTGTCGCCCGCTCGGGAGCTCGCGTACGAATCGCCGTCGAGTTGGTGAGCGCGTCTGACGCCCGCCCGCTCTGGAGCCAGACGTACGAGGGTCTCATGGACGAGGTGTTCAGACTCGAGCGCAACATGTCGGACGATGTGTTGCGGGCCCTCCGGGTCGAACCGCCACCGGCGGCACGTACAGCTCGCGCGGAATCGCGGCCCGTGAATCCCGACGCGTACGATCTGTACCTGCGCGGCCTGTCTCACGCCCTTCGCAACAGCGAATTGGATCTTGACCGTGCAATTGCGCTGCTCGAACAATCGGCGTCGCTCGACCCCACGTTTGTCCCCACGCAGGCCTACCTCGCTCTCGCCTATGGCAACAAGTCGTCGATTTACCGCCCGGGCGACTCGCAGTGGGAAGAGAAGGGGTTCGCAGCGGCCCAGAAAGCCCTCGATCTGGATGCCGAGGCACCCGAGGCGCATTACGCGCGGGCCATGATGCTGTGGAGACCTTCACACGGCTTTCCGAGCCGGGAAGCGCTCCAGGAGCTGCGCAGCGCGCTCGCAGCCCGGCCGAATTTCGACGAGGCCTGGCACCAGCGCGGCGTCATCCTGATGCACGTCGGGCACCTCGACGCCGGGGCCCGGACGATTCAGCGAGCCGTCGATATCAATCCCGGCAACACGCTGGCCCGGTTTCGTTTCGGCCCGATCTACGTGTATCAGCAGAGGTTCGAAGACGCCATCGCCGCCATCACACGCGTGCCGCGAGAAGCCTTTCCGGCGCAGTGGACGTTTCAGAGGGCATGGGCGCTGATTTCGCTTGGCCGGCTCGAGGAAGCCGGTCGCGTAGTGGACGGGGCGATCGAGGGCCGCGTAGTGGACGGGGCGATCGAGGGCAACCCGGTCGATCAGGGCGGCGTGCTCCATGCGGCCCGAGCGATGCTGCGAGCCAAACGCGGCGATCGGAGCGGCGCGGAGGCCGATGTTGCTGAGGCTGTACGCGTCGGCAGGAATTTCATCCATTTTCATCACACGGCGTATTCCATCGGGGCCGTCTACACGACGCTCGGGGAGTTCGACAAAGCTCAGGAGTGGATCGAGAACGCAGCCAACGACGGATTCCCCAACTACACCTACTTCGAAAACGACGTCCATCTGGAGCGCCTTCGATCCATTCCGCGGTTTCGAGCATTCCTCGCAAAGCTTCGAAGGGAGTGGGAGCACATTCCCGGAGAATCGGAGTGAGTATCCTGCCGAGAACGTGCGCCACACCAACACGGCTGTGGCTGGAAACCGTATCGGGCCGCCCGGCGACAAGACCGGCCATGGGCTTGGGCCAAGCTTGCAGCGTGCTCCCAGGAGGCTGCCCGGCAGCAGGTTGAGAGGTGGAGTAATGAGAAGCATGGGCGACGTCGTGCGGGCACTGACGATCGCGGGGCTGCTGCTGTGCCTGCCCCGTATCGTGTGGGCGCAGTCCGCCAAGCCAGACGCGCAGCGCGTCGGCGCGCTGCCGCCGACGATTCCGATCTTCCCGCTCCAGGACGTGATGCTCTTCCCGAATATCTCACGTCCATTGCACATCTTCGAGCCGCGCTACCGCGCCATGGTGGCCGACGCGCTCAAGGGGGATCGCATCATCGGCATGGTCTTGCTGCGCCCGGGGTACGAGGCGGATTACGACGGACGGCCGCCGATCTACCCGATCGGCTGCGCGGGCGTGATCACGAATGTCGAGCAGCTGCCCGACGGACGCTATCTCATCATGCTGCAGGGAGTGGTGAAGTTTCGCGTCAACAGCGAGGATCAGCGGCGCGCGTACCGGCTGGCTCAGGTGGAGACCATCCCCGAAGTGCTCAGTGACGAGGACCGGGCCGCCCTCCGCCAGCGGCGCCAGCGGCTGACGTTGCTCCTCGCCGCCGCCGCCCCAGGCTCGGGTCCGCCACCCCCAACGCTGTCCGATGAAGACCTCGTCAACACGATGGCCCAGCAGCTCGATCTCGATCCCGCGGACCGGCAGGACCTGCTCGAACGACAAGGCGCGCTGGCCCGCTCCGAAGCGCTGATCGATCTGCTGGTGGCCAGGTAGTCAAGGGCTCGACCGCCGCCCATCGCCCTGAAGACTCGCGGCGACAGTCGAAGGCCACGAGTCTACGGCAGCGTCAGCGCCACGAGCGACCCCGGCTGATTTCTCCGCGCGCTTCCCGACTGCACAACGATGTACTGCTCGCCCTCGTGCTTGAAGGTCATCATCCCGTACTGCCCCGGAATCGGCAGCTCGACGCTCGCGAGAATCCGTC
>CAZCEL010000260.1:0-7051 GCA_964497175.1 uncultured Bifidobacteriaceae bacterium | reverse complement strand
CGCGTGGGTGAACACCGAGAGCCGCTCGAAACCCTTCCAACGGGCGCGCTGTCTCAACTCCTCGACGATCAATGCGCCGACGCCCCGGCCGCGAGCAGAGGAGTCGACGGCGAGCGACCGCACTTCGGCGACAAGCGGACCGAGCGGCGCCAGCTCGGCGCAGCCGACGGCTTTGGTTCCCCGCATGGCGATCACGAACCGTTCGGCGTGCTCGGTGACCTCGGCGAGCGTCCGCGGCAGCAGATGTCCCTCCTGCATGTTGGCGGCGATCAGCTTGTAGAGTGTCGAGCCGTCGCTCGACCTGGCGCTTCGAAGCGCGATGCCCGCCTGTCTCGTCACGGCCGACTCCCCTCGCGCGCCGCGGCCGCACCAAGCGCGCCGTCCAGCCGGCTCAGTGCCTCGGTCGCGTCGGCGTCGGTCAGGATGAGCGGGGGCAGCAACCGCACCACGCGCTCCGCCGTCCGGTTGACGATCACGCCGCGCGCGAGCCCTTCCGATACCACGCTGGCCGCGTCGTGCGTCAACTCGAGACCCCACATCAGGCCCGCACCGCGGACGTCCCGGACCGTGGGATGGCGATCGGCCAGACTGCGGACCTGCTGCTCGAACGTCCGACCGAGCCTCGAGACATGCGCGATGAGCCCCCCCCCGACCAGTTGGTCGAGAAAGTAGAGAGCCGCCCGGCACGCGAGCAGATTGCCGCCGTACGTGCTGCCGTGATCGCCGACCGCGATCTTGGCGGCCACGTCCTCGCTGACCAGCGCGGCGCCGATGGGCACGCCGGCGCCGAGCGCCTTGCCCAGCGCCACGAGCTGTGGCTCGAGACCGAGCGCCGCGGCATAGAACGGGTAGCCCGTCCGTCCGAGGCCGCTCTGCACCTCGTCGGCGATCAGCAGGGCCCCAGTTCGCTCGCACGCTTGGTTGACCGCGGCCGCGAAGGCGGGCGTCAGCGGCCGCACGCCACCTTCCCCCTGAATCGGCTCCACGATCACTGCGGCGGTGTCGCGCGTGACGGCGTCGGCGAGTGCCGCCGCCTGGTTGGCCGGCACGAAGCGCACGCCGGAGAGAAGCGGCTCGAACGGCGTGCGATAGTGCTCGTCCGCGGTGACCGACAGCGAGCCAAACGTGCGCCCGTGAAACGACTCCTCCAGCGCGACGATGTACGGCCGCACCTGGCCGAGCGTGAACCAGTAGCGGCGCGCAAACTTGAGGCAGGCCTCGACCGCCTCGGTCCCGCTGTTGCAGAAAAAGGCACGCGGAAGCCCGGACAGGTGAGCCAGACGCTCCGCCAGCTGCCCCTGCAGCGGGTGATAGAAGAGGTTGGACGTATGGAGCAGCGTCTCCGCCTGCTCGGCAATCGCCCGCGCCAGTCCCGGGTGGGCGTGCCCGAGCGACGCCACGCCTATCCCGGACAGCAGGTCGAGGTACTCCCGTCCGTCGGCATCGAACAGCCGCACGCCCGCCCCGCGCACCAGCGTGACCGGCTGGCGGCGGTAGGTCTGCAGCACGTGCCGGAGCTCGAGCGTCTGAACGTCGTTGGTCGCGTTCACCTGGCCCCCAACAAGGCTTCTAGTCATCTGGTCTGTTCTCCAATCACCACGGTGGCGTTCTCCGGTGCGGCGTCGAGTGCCGCACGAACCAGGAGCTCGCGATCCCGCCCGTCGACGATCACGATGGTGCGGACCCCCCCGGCGAGCGCCTGCTCGCATGCCCGGAGCTTGGCGACCATTCCCGCTGTGGCCGCACCGAGCGCAATCAAACGTTCAATGTCGTGCGGCGTCAGGCGCCTTGCCGTCGCGCCGGACTCGTCGACAACGCCGGCGGTCATGCCCGCGATGACCAGCCGGCTGGCGCCAAGCCCCGCTGCCAGGTGCCCTGCCAGCGTGTCGGCGTTCACGTTGAACAGCCGCGCGTCCCGTCCCAGACCGATGCAGGCCAGCACAGGAACGAAGCCGTCGCGGACGAGCGAGCCAATCACGCGCAGATTGGATGCTTCGCTCGGAATGCCGACGCGGCCGAGATCCACCAGCCGGCCCTCGACGGTCCGGTGCGGCGGCGCGGGATCGACCAGCCCGCACCCACCGTCGGCGCCCGTCAAGCCGACGGAGGGAACCTCTGCCGTCGTCAGCGCGGCGACGAACCGCGTGTTGATGGTGCCTGCCAGCACGCTGACGACCACCTCGAGCGTCGGATCGTCGGTGACGCGAAGGCCGTCGACCTGGCGCTTTTCGATGCCCGCGACCTGCAGGGCCCGGTCGATCTCCCTGCCGCCGCCGTGGACGATGACCAGAGGCGTGCCGAGGGAGCGCACCGACGCGACCGCGGATACGACCTCCTGCAGGCGGGACGGATCCTCGAGCAGCTCGCCACCGAATTTCATCACGAGCGGAGACGATCCGCCCGTTTCCGCGCCGGTCACAGCAGCCCGGTAGTCTCCGGGAGGCCGACCATGGCGTTCATGTTCTGGACCGCCTGCCCTGATGCTCCCTTCACCAGGTTGTCGATCACCGACACGAGGATCGCCCGCCCTGACGGGTCCACCCGCCAGCCGATGTCGCAGAAGTTGGTGTGCACCACGTGCTTGATCTCGGGCAGGGACGCGCCCACGAGCCTGATGAACGGTTCGCCGGCGTACGCCGCCCGGAGCGCGTCACCCAGGTTTTCGTCGGTCGTTCCAGGGGCAACGCGCACGTAGATCGTGGCCAGAATCCCGCGATCGAGCGGTACCAGATGCGGTGCGAAGGTGACGGAACGACCGAGGCCCTCCTCGATCTCGGCGCCGTGCCGATGGCCGAAGACGCCGTACGCCGACAGGCTTCCGTGCACTTCCGAGAAGTGCGTGCGCTCGGTTGGCGTCTTGCCCGCCCCGGACACTCCGGACTTGGCGTCGATCACGATGTCGGCGCCCGGCGCGAGAAGGTCGCGACCGACGAGCGGCGCGAGGGGCAGCAGCGAGGCCGTCGGGTAGCACCCGGGGTTGGCCACCAGCCGCGCCGACTGGACGGCCTGGCGATGGAGCTCGGTCAGACCGTACGCCACGCCGCCGGGGAGCTCGCGCGTCTCCGGGTACCAGCGTTCGCGCGCCGCACGGTCGCCAAGCCTGAACGCACCCGACAGGTCGACAACGCGGACGCCGCGGTCCAGCAGGGCGGGCGCCAGCGAGGCGGCGGCGGCGTCGGGCAGCGCCAGGAAGACAATCTCGGCCTCGCGGCCCAGCGTGTCCGGATCGAGCGGCTCGATGCTGCCGTCCCACAGACGGGCGAGCGCGGGCAGCGGGCGCACGGTGGACGGACCCGACGATGTCGCCATCGTGATCCGCACGCCGGGGTGGCGCGAGAGCCACCGCAAGAGCTCCTGTCCCGTGTAGCCGGTCGCGCCCGCCACCGCCACACGGACGGGAACCGCACGGGCGACCGAGGGCGACGCCTGACCAGGAGACGCAAGGGTATGCATGGAAAAGAATACTTATACACGGCCGGAGAGACAAAATCAATCGGCCCGATGCATAATAGAGGTCGATGAATCCCCACTCCGTGCCGGTCACGCGTGAGCCGGGTGCAAGGGGTCGAGGAGCCCCGTGAAGGCCCGCCGCCAGGGGTTGATCCTCGAGCTGGTCGATCGCGAGGCGCTCCGCAGCCAGGAGCAGCTGCGGCGGCGCCTGGCGCGTGCGGGCTTCTCGGCGACCCAGGCCACCATCTCCCGGGACATCAGGGTTCTGGGTCTTGTGAAGCGCGCGGGCGACGGTGCGTATCAGCGGCCCGGGGCCGAGGGCCTGAGCCCGGACGCGCTCCGCGAGGCGCTGGCGCGGGCGGCGGCCGAGTTTCTCCGGCGCGTCGATCGCGTCCAGCAGCTGCTGGTGCTGCGTACGGGCGCGGGTCAGGCGCAGCCGCTCGCCCTGGCCATCGATCGCGCACAGCTGGCCGAGGCGGTCGGCACCATTGCCGGCGACGACACGATTCTGGTGATCGCGCGCGATCGCCGCCGCGCCGAGGGGCTCAAGAAGCGGCTCGATCGGTTTGCGGGACTCTAGAGACCAGGCGGACAATGTCAGCGGCGCGAGAACACGTGAGCCCGAAGGCGGACAACCCGGTCGTGCTGGCCTACTCGGGCGGCCCCCGCAGCGGCGAGGCGATCGCGCGGCTCAGGCAGGTCCAACGGCGTCCGATCGTGACGGTCACGGTGGACCTGGGGCAGGGCGCCGATCTCGAGGATCTCCGCGACCGGGCACTGGAGCTCGGAGCTCTCCGCGCCCACGTCGTGGATGCGCGCGACGAGTTCGCGCGAGGGTTCATTCTGCCCTCGCTGCGGGCCGACGCCGTGGACGGCTCGCACCTCCCGTTTGCCGCGGCCCTCGGCCGTGCGCTCGTCGCCAGCAAGCTCGTCGAGATCGCCGGCATCGAGCGGGCACGGGCAGTGGCACACGGCGCCCCGCCCCGTAGCACGGGGGAGTGCCTCCGCACAGCGATTGCCACGCTGGGTCCTGCTCTCCAGATACTTGCGCCCGTCCAGGAATCGGAGCAGTTCCGCACACCGGTCCCCGACGTCAACCTCTGGGGTCGCTCGCTCGGTCGGGCTGGCGTCGCCGGGGCGCCGGCGTTCTATCGACTCACCAAGTCCCTGTCGGAATGCCCAAGCGAGCCGGCCCTGGTGGAGCTGAGCTTCGAGTCTGGCCGGCCGATGGCCATCAACGGTGTGCCCATGGCGCCTGTCGATCTGATCGCGAGCCTCGGCACGATTGCCGGCCGGCACGGCGTCGGACGCAGGGAACCGGTCGGTGAAGCGCCCGCGGCGGTCGTCCTGCACGCGGCGCATGCCGATCTGCAACGCGTGGTGACAGCTCCCGAACTGGCGGCGTTTGCCCGGCGGGTCAGCGCCCGGTACGCCCAGCTGATTCAGAGCGGCTCGTGGTTCTCGCCGTTGCGAGAGGCGCTGGACGGCTTCGTCGAGCGCATACAGCAGCGCGTGACGGGCGTCGTACGCATGACGCTGCTGAGGGGCGTCTGTCGGATCGAGGCCTGCCGGTCGCCCTTCGCCCTCGACGTGGCCACGGCCCGCTCGCCTGCACCACTGACGGCAGCCATCCAGCCATGACGAGGCTCTGGGCCGGACGGTTCGATCAGGCACCCGACGCCTCGGTGCTCGACTGGGGCGCGTCGTTCTCCGTCGACCGGCGTCTTTTCGAAGACGATGTGACCGGCAGCCGCGCCTGGGCGAAGGCGCTGGCGGGCGCCGGCGTGCTCACCTCCCAGGAGGCCGCCGCGATCGACGAGGCGCTGGAGGGGATGCTCCGGGCCGCGCGCTCGTCGCCGGCCTTGGTCGGCGGCGCCGACGAGGACGTGCACAGTTTTGTCGAGCGGCTGCTGGTCGAGAAGCTCGGCGACACGGGGAAGCGTCTGCATACGGGCCGCTCGCGCAACGAGCAGGTGTCGCTGGACCTCCGGCTTTACCTGCGCCGCCGCATTCCGCGCCTGCAGAGCAGCCTCGCGCAGGGCGTCGCGGCGCTGGCGCGGCAGGCGGCGGCCGCAGGCGATGGCCTGATGCCGGCATTCACCCACCTCCGCGCGGCACAGCCGGTCCTGATCGCACATTTCTTCCTGGCTCACGTCGCCGCCCTCAGGCGTGACTACGATCGCTTCACGGCGGCTAGCGTCGAGGCGGACGCGCTGACCCTCGGGTCGGGCGCAGTCGCAGGGACGAGCTACCGCGTCGATGTCGAGGAGCTGGCGCGCGACCTGGGCTTCTCGCGCGTGGTCGCCAACAGCATCGACGCCTCGTCGGATCGCGATTTCGCCGTCACGTTCCTCGCGGCCTGCTCGCTCACCATGGTCCATCTCAGCCGGCTGGCCGAGGACCTCATCGTGCTCTCGACCGATGAGTTCGGCTTCTTCGACCTCGCCGACGCCCTGAGCACCGGCAGCAGCATGATGCCGCAGAAGAAGAATCCCGACCCGCTCGAGTTGATCCGGGGCAAAACGGGTCGGACGCTCGGGCACCTGACGGCGCTTCTGACAACGCTGAAAGGTCTGCCGAGCGGGTACAACAAGGACCTGCAAGAGGACAAGGCCGCCGTGTTCGATGCCGACGACACCCTCGAGGGATGCCTCCTCGTGGTACAGGCGGTTGTCGAGGGTCTCACGGTGAACCTCCAGCGAGCCGGTGCTGCCGCGTCCGGTCTGCTGCTTGCCACTGACGTGGCGGACCATCTGGTTGGGCGCGGCGTCCCGTTTCGACGGGCGCACGAGATCGTCGGCGCCCTCGTCCGGAAGCTCGCGGCCGAGGGCCGGGCCTTCGATGCCCTCAGCCTCGACGAGTGGCGCGCGGCGAGCGCCCAGTTTGGCCCCGATGTGATCGAGTGTGTGACGCCGCGGGCGTCGGTGTTGGCCAAGCGCACGCCCCAGTCGACTGCCCCCGATGCCGTGGCCGCCGCGCTGGCCGACGTGACGGCGTGGCTGGCGGGCGCACTCCAGGCGTGATTTTCGCCGCCTATTGAAACCGCAAAAGGGGCTCTGCTAAGATGGCCACGCCTTTCGCCATTCCATCCCCGCCAGCGAGGATCCATTCGGGAGCGTTGAATGCAGCAGCGCCAGCCTCGGCTTGGTGACATCCTGGACGATTACTGTCCACGCGAGCGCCGCCTGACCAACCATGCCGTCGTGGCGATGGTCGGAGCGGACATCAAGCAGACGCGCTGCGCGACGTGCGACGCCGAGCACGAGTACAAGCACGCCAGGGTGCCGCGCCCGCGGAGGAAATCCGACTCGCCCTCGGCGATCGCCGCGCAGATCGTCGCCAAAGGGCCCAAGCGCGTCGTGCACGACGCACCCGTGCCGGCCGATGCGCACGCGCGCGACGCGCGCGTGTCGGGGCCCGCTGCCGAGGCCAGCCTCGCCGCTCAGGCGCCGTCCGCCGAAGAGCCGGCCCCTGTCGTTGTCGCACCCGCCGCCGCGCCGGCAGACACCGAGGTCGACCTGGAGCAGGGCCCCGTTCATCGTCAGCTGATTCGGGCCCAGTTGCCGCGGCCCGAGGGCCAGGCGCCCGCGCGCCCGGGCCC
>CAZCEL010000259.1:0-7061 GCA_964497175.1 uncultured Bifidobacteriaceae bacterium | reverse complement strand
AGATTCTGCGAACAAACAATCGGCAGCCATCAACAGGAGACACAACGATGAAGCGAGCGATGGTGTTTGCGGCGGCTCTGGCTCTTGGAGCTGGATCGGCCCTGGCCCAGACCGGTCAGCCGAAGGCGGCGACAGGTTCACCTGAAACGATCGTCTACGACGCCGCCTCGGCGATGGCGTTTCTCACCAGCACGTCCGGTGTCTGGGGGTCTGGCGGCGCGGCGCAGCACGAGCACGGTGCGGCACAGCCGGGCAGCGTCGTGTCGGTCAAGACCAAGGCGCAAGGGAGCGCGGTGGTTCATACCTACGCGGCCGGCACGCCGGGCGAGATGGAAACCGTTTTCCACATGGACGGGGACAAGCTGCTGCTCACCCATTACTGTGCGCTCCAGAACGCGCCGGTCCTGCGGTTCGAGAAGAGCAACAAGCCGGGCGAGCTGAAGTTCGTGTTCCACGGCGGGACGAACTTCGATGCGAAGGTCGACGCCCACCTGCACGAGAGCACGTTCCAGATCATCAACAAGGACACCATCGAACAGCGCTCGACGGTCTTCGCAAACGACAAGGCGAACCCGGAGCTCAAGACCGTCCTGCACCGCCGTCCGGCGTCCCACTAGGCTGCTGACGCGCCTGGGCGGCGCCAGGCGCCCTCGACTCGATGGCGGCAGCGACTCCCACGTCGCTGCCGCCCCACTTCACCCACCTGACGATCGGCGGAGTGCTACTTCCCGGCGACCGCTCGTTCTTCAGCACGCGCTCCAGATAGCATCGCGTCCATCACCTCGTAGTTCCCTTCGTGACAGGCGTACTCGTAGAGTTTCTGTCCGCTGCGCTTGAGCCGGACAACCGCCGTCCACGGCCTGGTCCACGTCGTCGGGTCGCTCACCGTGATTTCGTAGGTGATCGTGTCGGGCGCCGTGCGCGTGAAGCGTTCAACCAGGCGCAGGCCCTCGGCCGCTGCAAAGAAGCGGCTCGCCGGTGAGAAGTTGGTCGTCTCGACGACCAGGGTGTTTCCGTCCCACCTGCCGCGGGAGTCGCCGCTCAACTGGCGGATGCGGTCGGGAAGGTGCGGGCGGCCGTCGAGCGGGATGATGCGATTCTCGTGGATGGCCTCGAGCATGAGCACGACATAGCCTGGCGTCTGCAGAATCTGGTAGTAACCCAGCGGACCGGGGCCGTTCGTGTTGGTCAAGCCCAGTCGCGGCGTGCCGTACGTGAGGCACCGCAAGGCGTGGCTCAGATCCTGCGCGCTCGACGGCCGCTGCTGTCCGCCTCCGGCCGGCGGGGGGAATCTTGCGCCGCGGTCGCGTCCTTCCGCGGTCATCGGCGGGATTCGTCCGTCTGGCGGATCGACGACCAGCGACGTTCGGTTGTCGAACCAGCGCTCGATCATCTCCAGGGAGGTGCCCGTCGCGTTGGGATTCTTGTAGAGCTCAGGGTCCGCAAGCGCGGTGAGAAACACGTTGTCCCCGGCCGCAAAGCTGCTGCCGGAGGCGGCGTCGAAGATGCGGGCGGCTCGCCGTTTCAGCTCCGCGACCTCTGCGTCGGTTAGAAACTGCCGGCCCTCGAGCGCCTTCGGGCGTTCCAGCGGCGTCGCGGCGTTATTGAGCCACACGCCCTGCAAGTCGGGCTGACCGTCCCGCGTCAACGGCGGCGTCCACGGCTTGACGGACGCCGGCTGCGCCTTCGATCCCGGCGGCTGCTCCTGCGCAGACACAGAGACGGCCGTCGCCAGCACCGCAGTGGCAAACAATCGACCTCCCATGCCGAACCTCCCCTGGAATCGCTGTAGGCAATGCCAATCCTACCGCAGGGGCGTCGGCGACGACCTTCAGGGCACCTCCGGAGCACTCATCCTACTTGTGCCCTCATCGGGAGTGGTCCGATGCATGCGCGCCTGCTTGGCGAAAAGCGCGAGCCGCTGCTCCACCAGACCATTGACGGTTCCGCTCGGAAACCGGCCGGTTCCGTCGCGCGCGCCGGCAGACAGGCCCGTCAGGATTTCGATGCCCTGATCGACGGTCTCTACAGCGTAGACGTGGAACGTTCCCGCTTCGACCGCGGCCACCACATCGTCTCGCAGCATCAGGTGGCGCGTGTTGGCGGCAGGGATGATCACGCCCTGATCCCGCGTCGCCCCCGCCCCCTTCGCCTGGCAGGCATCGAAGAAGCCCTCGATCTTTTCGTTGATCCCGCCGACCGGCTGAATGTCCCCGTGTTGATTGACCGAACCGGTCACGCCAATGAACTGCTTGACGGGCACCTCCGCCAGCGCCGAGAGCAGCGCGTACAGCTCGGCCGACGAGGCGCTGTCGCCCTCGACCGCCCCGTAGCTCTGTTCGAAGACCACGCTCGCCGACAGCGAGAGCGGCTGCTCGGTGAGGTACCGCCCGGCCAGGAAGCCCGACAGGATCAACACTCCCTTGGAGTGGATGGGGCCACCGAGCTCCACCTCCCGCTCGATGTCGACGAGGGTCCCGGCGCCCAGCCGCACGCGTGCGGTGATGCGATTGGGCTGGGCGAAGGCGAAGCCGCCCAGCTCGACAACCGACAGGCCGTTGACCTGCCCGGCTTTCGCGCCCGTCGTCTCGATCATCAGCGTGCCGCGGCCGATGGCCTCCTGGAGGCGCTCCCGCGGCCGGCTCGCGCGAGCGATCCGCGCGTCGATGGCGCGCTGCACGTCGCCAGCCTCCACAGCGGCGTGACCGGCGACACCGGCCCAGTAGTCCGATTCACGCAGGACGTCCGTCAGGTGACCGAGCTCGATCCAGAGCTTGCCGGCATCGCCGACCACGCGAGCGCCGTGTTCGATTACACGCGCAACGCCGCTCGCGCTGAACGGGCGAAGGGCCTCCTTTCGAGCCAGCGTCGCGACCACGCTGGCGTAGTTGAGCTCGAATGGCTCCGTGCGATCGATACTGCCTTCGAAGTCGACGGCCACCTTGAACAGCTCGCGGAAGTCGGGGTCGAGCTCGTACAGCAGGTAGTACAGCAGCCGATCGCCGATCATCACGACCTTCACGTTCAGCGGGATCGGCTCGGCCTCGAGCGATACGGTGCTGACGAGGCTGAGCGCCTCGCCCAGCGATTCGATTCGGATTGCCCGGGCACGGAGCGCGCGCTTGAGGCCGTCCCAGGCAAACGGCTCGACGAGCACCCGTCGGGCGTCGACAATGAGATACCCCCCGTTGGCCTTGTGCAGCGCGCCCGCCTTGATGTGCGTGAAGTCGGTGACGAGCGTGCCCATATGCGCCACGTGCTCGATGCGGCCTATCAGGTTTTGAAACGTGGGCTTGTCCTCGTAGATGACCGGCGCGCCGGCTCCCGGCCTCTCGTCGTCGAGCACATTCACCAGGTAGCGGCTCAGCGGAGATGCCGCCCAGGCAACGCCGGCCGACCCCGTCTCGATCGGCCCCGGCGTCTCCTCCTCGGTCTCTTTTGGCCGCCTGAAGTCCTCCGGGTGATCGATCACATCCTGCTCGAGTGCGGCGAGATGGGCCTGGACATCCGCCTCGGTCTCGTAGTCCTTCTTCAGATCGTCGACAAGCGCCTCGGCGGCCGCCTTCGTGGCGGCCCGCTTCAGCGCCCGGAGCTTCTCGTGGCTCTCCCGGTGCCACTTGGGCACGGCATGAAGGATCCGCTCGAGCTCCCTCTCGAACTCGTCGATCGCCGCCCTGATGCGCTGCCGCTCGGCCTCGGGCAGCTGCTGGAACGCGTCGGCATCGACGACCTGCCCGTCGCGGATCGGCGCCAGCGCCAGGCCCAGGGGAGTGCGGATCAACGCGACGTCGCGCTCGGCAGCGCGCGTTCGCAGATCCTCGAGGGCCTGGTCGCGGCGTGTGTTGAATTCATCGTGGATCTGCTGATGGCGCTGCCTGTACTCGTCGGTCTCGAGAGCCGACGTGATCGCGGTGCGCAGCTCTTCGACAAGGCGAGCGATGTCGTCGCGAAACCTGCTGGCGGCGCCCTTGGGAAGCGAGACGGCCCGCGGGCGGTGCGGCTGATTGAAGTTGTGCACGTAGCACCAATCGAGCGGGGAAGGCTCGGACGCCGCCTGCTCCTCGAGAAACCGGCGAACGACGGCGTGCTTGCCCGCGCCGATCGGTCCAAGCGCGAAGAGGTTGTAGCCGTCGCGGCGCATGCCGATGCCGAAGCGGATTGCATCGACGGCGCGATCCTGCCCGAAGGAAAGTGCGCAGTCCGGCAGCTCGGCGGTCGTGGCGAACGGAAGCTGGGCCGGATGGCAGCGCCGACGCAGCAATGGAGCAGGAAGTTCAGCAGCCCCCGATGTCGTAGCCGTCTCAGAAACGGGGAGCGGCACGTTCCCTCCACCGAGTGTGACGTCCACGGCAGGAAGCCTGCCGCTCGACTGGGCTGAGGGCAATCTCTGTGCCCGCGACGCGGGCGTCGTAACCGGGCCCCTCCCAGCTTGCCCACGACGGATTCTCGGCAGCCGGGCGCGTCACAAATATGGTGACCCGGGCGGAGCAAAACCTCGTAAAATGAGCCCAGATCTGTTCGCCGGGCGGTCGGGGTGTGCGTCTCTGCCGCCAGGACGGGCGGGTTGTCGAGCGCACGCGGGCGCGAGGACGATGTCGAGACCAACAACTGCAGCCGTGACCACGCTTGCGACGCTCTGGCTGGCCGGAATCGTGGCCGTTGGAGCCACGCCGGGCCAGGGCGTCTCGCGGGCGCCCTCCTCCGTCGCCCAGCCTCAACCGCCTGCGGCCGGCGAGTCGACGGCCCATCGACAGCTTCTGACCAGATACTGCGTGACCTGTCACAGCAACAGGTTGAAGACCGCCGAGTTGTCTCTCGAGGCGCTCGACGTCTCGACTCCGGGCAACCATCCGGAGGTCTGGGAGAAGGTCGTCCGGAAGCTCAAGGCTGGCGCCATGCCTCCGACCGGACGTCCGCGGCCTGATGCGCCCGCCGCGGCAGCGTTTGCTTCGTGGCTCGAAACCGAGCTCGACCGGGCGGCTGAGGCGCACATCAATCCGGGGCGGACGGCGTCGTTCCACAGATTGAATCGCACGGAGTACCAGAACGCCATTCGCGACATCCTGAACCTCGACATCAATGCCTCGGCGCTCTTGCCTGGAGACGATGCCGCGTTCGGGTTCGACAACATCGGCGAGATGCTGACCGTCTCGCCCGATCTGCTGGATCGCTACCTGTCGGCGGCCAACAAGGTCAGTCGGCTCGCCGTCGGCGACACTGCGCTTCCGCTGGGTTCTGCTACGTATTCGGTGTCGCAGTTCTACTTCCAGAACGACCGGATGAGCGAGGATCTGCCCTTCAGCTCGCGTGGTGGGGCGGCCATCCGCCACTACTTCCCGGCCGACGGCGAGTATGTGTTCAAGATCCGGTTCGCCGGCGTCTCGCGGCCCCCCCAATCGGTGGAGTTGAGAGTGGACGGCACCCGCGCGGCGCAGCTGTTGACCTCGGGGCGCGACTTCGAGGACCCGGCCGACAGAGGTGCAGTGGAAGCGCGCCTTGCCGTCAAGGCGGGGCCGCGCATCATCGGCGTGTCGTTCCTCAAGAACACGCTCGCCGCCGAGAACCGCTTTCCTCAGTACTTCCCCTGGGGTAATAGCGCGACGTTCGGGACCAACGTCGGATCGGTGCGCTACTTGAACGTGAATTCGATCGACGTGACCGGTCCGTTTGGCGCCGAAGGCCTGGGCGACACGCCGAGCCGCCGGCAGATCTTCACCTGCCGGCCCGTCAAGCCGCAGGAGGAAGAGGCCTGCGCGACACAGATTCTGTCCGAGCTGGCGCGGCGGGCGTATCGGCGGCCGGTCACGCACACCGACATCGATCCGCTCGTCGGTGTGTACAGAAAGGCGCGGACCGATCGCGGCTTCGAAGCGGGCATCCAGCTCGCGCTCGAGCGGCTGCTCGTCGACCCCGACTTCCTGTTTCGCGTTGAGCGCGACCCGACGGCGACAGCGCCCGGCACCCCCTTCCGCGTCAGCGACCTCGAGCTCGCGTCCCGGCTGTCGTTCTTTCTGTGGAGCACCGTGCCCGACGAGGAGCTGCTGAAGCTGGCCGAGCGCGGCAAGCTGCGGACGCCGGCGGTCTACGAGCAGCAGGTGCGGCGGATGCTCGCGGACCCGAAGGCGCAGTCTCTCGTCACCAACTTCGCAGCGCAGTGGCTGTTCCTGCGCAACGTCCGGATGGCGACGCCCGACTCATTCCAGTTTCCGGACTGGGACGACGACCTCCGGGCGGCGTTCACGCGAGAGACCGAGCTGTTTCTCGAGGACCAGATCCAGGCAGACCACCCCGTCGCGGACCTGCTGACGGCCGACTACACGTTCCTCAACGAGCGCCTCGCGCAGCACTACAGGATCCCCGGCGTGTACGGCAGCCATTTCCGCCGCGTGCGGCTCGAGGGCGAGCACAGGCGAGGCGGCCTGCTGGGCCACGGCAGCATCCTGCTGGTCACGTCCTATCCCAACCGGACCTCACCGGTGGTCCGCGGGAAGTGGCTGCTCGAGAATTTCCTGAACTACGAGCCGCCCCCGCCGCCGCCCAACGTCCCCGATCTGCCACCGATCGCGAAGGGGCAGCGAGTCCTCTCGATCCGTGAGCGGCTGGAGCAGCATCGGACGAATCCTGTGTGCGCATCGTGCCACGCGGTCATGGACCCGCTGGGTTTCTCGCTCGAGAACTACGACGCGATCGGCACGTACCGCGTGACGGCAGACGGCCAGCCGGTGGATGCGTCGGCCGTCACCCCGGACGGCGTCAAGTTCGATGGCCTCGAGGGATTGCGCGCGGTCATGGAACAGCGCCGCACGGATTTCGTCGCGACCGTCGCCGAAAAGCTTCTCACGTACGCCGTGGGCCGCGGGCTCGAGTACTACGACCGGCCGGCCGTGCGCAAGATTCTTCGAGACGCGGAACCAGGCGGTTACACGTGGGCGTCGATAGTCCTGGGAATCACCAACAGCGTGCCGTTTCAAATGAAGGTGCGGAGGGCAGAGCCGTGATCATCACGAAGAAGGCGCTTTCCCGTCGGACGGTGCTGCGCGGGCTGGGGACGACCCTGGCGC
>CAZCEL010000258.1:0-7158 GCA_964497175.1 uncultured Bifidobacteriaceae bacterium | reverse complement strand
CACCGAGCTGCTTGCCAGGCTGTCCCATGGCCGCGAGGACCTTGCCGCTCGCGTCGAGCCTGAGAATCTGACCGGCGAACCCGCTCACCAGGTACATCTGCCCATCCGGTCCGATGACGAGGCCGCACGGCAGACCGGCGTACCTGCGCTCCTCGATGAACTTGCCTGACGCCTCGAAGACCTGCACGCGTCGGTTCTGGCGATCGGCCACGTGCACGAGCCCCTTGGCGTCGATGACGATCGAGTGGGCGATGTCGAATTGACCGGGCGAGGCGCCCAGCCCGCCCCACGACGCGATCAATTTGCCGCCGCCGTCGAACCTCAGCACGCGCGGGTCGCCCCTGCCGTGGCCCTGCGTCACAAAGACGTCGCCTGATGGAGCGATGGCCACGTCGGTGGGCTCGTTCAGGAGGCGCGAGTTCGCCGCCTCGTTCCAGTCGCCCGGCTGCCCGCGCTTGCCGAGCACCAGCAGCACCTCACCCTTCGGGCTCAGTTTGGTCACCGTGTGGCCGGCGACATCCGTCGTCCAGATGTTGTCGTCCTTGTCGATGCGCATGCCGTGGGGCCGGGTGTAGAGCCCGACGCCGAGAGACCTCACGAATTTGCCGTCGGCACTGAACTCGAGAAGCGGATGCGGACCTCGGTTGAAGACCACCAGGTGGCCCCGTGCGCTCGTGGCCACGCTCGATGGCGCACCCATCTCGATGTGGTCGGGGAGGACCAGCGAGTGCGGCACCGCCTTGAAGCCCAGGTCGGGCGCCTGTTCCATCTGCTTGGGGTCAGGAGCGGTCAGGACCTGGACGAGGAGCATCGCAGCAGTCATCAGCCTCATGTCAGCCCCCGATCATCAGATCATTTGTGTCCTATCGCCCGACTGTCCCCATGGCTTTCAAGAACTCCCCCCACGGCACGGGCTTCCCGTGGATGGGCACCACCTGCGACACATCCAGCTTCAGCCTGCGCACCTGGTTGAGCAGGGTCCTGCTTGCGGGCGTCGGTGAGGGCGGCGGCTGCACGTGTGTATCGAACAGATCGGCTTCGATGAGGAGCTTCTCCCTGGGCAGGTACGCCATCAACATCCCTTCCACGTGCTGAAGCGGCTGCACGTAGGAGATGTGCAGGCTGCGCGCCCCGTCCGTGATGACGTAATTCTCTCGAACGGTCTCGTAGTTGTACCCCTCGGACAGCTCGGTCGGCGGCCAGAGCGACACCATGTCCGGCTGCAGGGTGCGGGGCGCGTAGTTCAGCACGTCGCGGCTGTAGAAGTCGAAGTTCTTCACGTGCGTGACGATCGTGGCGCCGATGTGCAGGTAGGTGCGCAGGCCGCCGATGTGATCGAAGTGCTGGTGCGTGTTGATCAGGAAGCGGATGGGCTTGTCCGGGAATCGCCGGGCCACCTCCTCGATCACGGCGAGGCTGCGCGTCTCGTCGATCGGCGCCTCGACCACGGCCACGAAGTCGCTGAACTCGACGGCCACGCTGTTGTGCGTCGACCCGCCAAGCAGGTACACGCCGTCTGCCAGCCTCTGAGCGTCGACGCGGACCGGAGCATTCGCCTTTCGCACGACATCGGGAACGCTCACCGGGTCGTCGCAGACATTCGGCTTGACGTCCTTGAAGTTGCCCCCGAAGCCGTTGTGGCCCGCGCTGATGTTCTGCGCCCCGTAGTTGTCGTCCCATCCCTCGTGATGATGCCAGCCCGTCGGAAACCGCACGCCGCCGCCAACGTCCACGTAGCTGGCGTTCGTGAATTCGTGCTCGTAGTTCATGTCCCCGAGCACCGGATCCGGCACCCAGGTGTGAATCCGCTGGAGCAGGTTTTCCTTGTTGATCGTGGCGTCGACCCTGTACTTCCCGAGCATCCGGATCGACACGACCGTCACTTTCTCGGGCACCGTCGTCGGGCCGTCGCGTCCCATCTCGCCGAGCTCCCATCGCCAGGCGGCGACCGGATTGGCGCCGGGCATGCGAGCGGCTTTGAGAAAGCCGTGCGGATTCAGCCACAACTCGAGCTGCCACCGCTCTGCATCTTCGGGCGGTGATGGCACCGGTGGACTCCCGGCTCCATCCTGGTGCCACGCGTAGCTGCCGTTGACGCTGAAGATCTGGCGCGCGTTCTGCTGCGGCGGCGTCCCGCCCAGCCAGCCGGCGCCCCACTTCCAGGACGCGGGATTCCTGCCCGGCTTGCGCTCGAACTCCTCCTTCATCGTCCTGGCGTCCCAGTTCATCGTCCGGTTGTAGTTGGCAAGGGGCTCGCCCCGTGGCCAGTCGACGTTTCTGTCGAGCCAGACCTGTTGGCCGACGATGCCGGCGTAGCCGGCGCCGGAGATGGTCACGCATTTCAGATTGTCGACACCGATGGCCTTGCCTGCGGCTTCGAGGACGGGCCGCGGGTCGACGTAGCCGGGGGCGAACTGCTGCGCCCCAGCCGACAGGCAGGCGAGCACGAGCGCGACGGGAAGCACCGAGAGCCGCGTCTCAACCGACATGGTCCACCTCCGGGTCAGCGATGTCCCGCGCTTCCTCATCGGGCTCCCGCCCGCACTCTGCTTATCGGGCCGTCATGCCAGGCCGCTTCAGCGCGTCACTTCCATTCGCAGAGGTCGGCTTTGGTGTTTCCGTCGGCGCCCTGCTCGAACTCGAAGACGCTCGCCACGCTGTTCAAACGGGCCCATCGCGGCGACGCGCTCTGGTAGTACACGGCGCCGCGAAAGCTCACGGCCCCGCCCGGCTTCAGAATCCCGACACCCTGGCCGACCCATGTGGCCATGCTGCCGTCCTCGCCCATCGCAACACCCTGACCCTCACCGTACAACGTTCCATCCGGCCGCACGACGGACCAGTAAGTTGCGGTCGTGTTGTGCTTGACCCCCAGAATCGTCCCGCCGGCCTGGAAGGTGGTCTCCATCTTGGGACCGCCTCCTGGATTGGCCAGAACTCGCTGCGACGTCACCTTGCCGATTTCGGTTCCGATCTTGTCACCCAGCATCTCGTCCTCCTGTCGCGCTGTTCTCCGGTTGCCCCGGTGTGTGGCGGGAAAGGCCATGCAGCTACCGTCCGGCGGGGCGCACGCGACCGCCCCCTGTGAGAGGCGGGCATTATAAGCGATAAGATGGTGACGCTCACCGGTTTCGAACCGGAGCCGAACGGAGCATCCTCGACATGAATACTCGACTCTATGTCCTTGTGGGCTCGGCCGCGGCGGTTGCATCCCTCGGTCTGGCCGCCGAGGTGTTCGCGCAACCCGCCGGGAGCGCGCGGCCCGCTCGCCCCTCGCTCGTCGAGCGCTATACGGCGCCGATCGATCTCTACAAGAGCGGGCTCGGCACCTTCACCCGCCCGGTGACGACCACCAACAAAGAGGTCCAGGCGTTCTTCGATCAGGGCTTTCAGATGATGTACGCGTTCGCGAAGGGCGAGGCCGTTCGATCGTTCCGCGAATCCTGGAAGCGCGATCCCGACTGCGCAATCTGTTACTGGGGTGAGGCGTGGGCCTGGGGCTCGTATCTGAACGCGCCCATGAACGCCGAGGAGGCGCCTCACGCTTACGCCGCGCTCCAGAAGGCGATCGCGCTCAAAGGCAGGGCCTCGGCAAGGGAGCGCGACTTCATCGACGCGCTGTCGGCCCGCTACGTGGAGCACTTCGTCGCCGACAAGCGCGTCGACCAGGACAAGGCCTATGCGAACGCGATGGCACGCGTCGCCGAGCGCTACCCGGACGATCTCGATGCTGCCACGCTTTACGCCGACGCGCTGTTCCTGCTCGAGCCGCGGCGGGGCACGCGCGACGTGAACAGCCCCGCCATCCGGCACCTCCACCATGTTCTCGAGCAGATCCTGGCAAAAGACGTGCGGCACCCCGGCGCGTGCCACCTCTACGTGCACGCCACCGAGTCGACCGTCGTGCCCGAGCGCGCCGAGGCGTGCGCCCAGTTTCTGGGCCGGTCGATCCCCGGTGCGAGCCACATCAACCACATGCCGTCACATACCTGGAACGAGGTCGGGCGCTGGGGCGATTCGGTTCGCGCCAACCTGCAGGCCTGGCACTCCGACCAGAAAGCCGCAATCGGCGAGGGCTTCGCCATCTACCCGGAGCACAACCTTCACATGCTCCTCTTCGCCGCGTCGTACGACGGCCAGGGTGCCATCGCGATGCAGGCGGGCAAGGACTACGCGAAGCTCACCGGCGATTCCTTCTACCAGGTGTTGACGATGATCCGGTTCGGGCGCTTCGATGAGGTGCTCTCGGTGACCAGCCGTCCTTTGGGAGAGATCAGCGGCGGCCTGTGGGACTTTGCGCAGGGCTACGCACAGCTACGCCAGGGCAGCCTGGATTTCGCGAAGGTGTATCTCGCCCGCGTGAAGAAGACCGCCGACACCTCGACGGCAACCATGCGGGTGCACGCGGCAAAGGACCTCCTCGGCGTGGCGGCCGGCATCCTGGAGGGCGAGATCCACCGGACGGAGGGCAATCCAGCAGGCGCGATCGCATCCTTCGAGCGCACGGTCGCCGTCGAAGACGGCCTGACCTACGACGAGCCCGAGCCGCTGCCCTTCGCTGCGCGCCACTGGCTCGGCGCGGCGCTGCTCGAGGCGAAGCGCTTCGGCGACGCCGAGCGCGTCTACCGCGAGGAGATCGCCGACCATCCGCACAACGGCTGGTCGCTCCTCGGCCTGCAGCAGGCGCTTGCGGCGCAGGGCCGGAAGGATCCCGCGGTCGACGAGGACTTCGAGAGGAGCTGGGGACGATCGGACGTCTGGATCCGATCGTCCAGGTTCTAGCCGACCTGATCCCTCGGCTCCGGCGCCTCGTGCGCCGTGCCCCTTCACGTCACGTGCACCTGCTCAATCAAGGCGGCCGCCTGGCGCACGCTGATCTCGATGATGCCTGCTCGGTTATACTACCGGTATGAAGACCGCCGTATCGCTGCCGGACCGAGTGTACCGCGAGGCCGAAGGCTACGCGAAACGCACGCGGAAGTCTCGGAGCCGGTTGTATGCCGAAGCCCTGGCCGAGTACCTCGCCCGACACGCGCCGGACGAAGTGACCGAGGCGATGAACGTCGTGGTCGATGAACTCGGCGACGCCACACTGGACTCCTTCGTGGAGCGGGCCGGCCGGCGGATGCTCAGGAGCGTGGAGTGGTAGAAGTCGCGCAAGGGGATGTCTGGTGGGCGGACTTGCCCGAACCCACGGGTTCCGGCCCCGGCTTCCGACGACCCGTCGTCGTGGTCCAGGGGAATCCGTTGAATCGCAGTCGCATCGCCACGGTCGTGTGCGTGCCGCTGACGAGCAATACGGTCTGGGCTGGCGCGCCGGGCAACGTACTGCTCTCAAACAGGACGACCGGGCTGCCGAAGGATTCGGTAGCCAACGTGTCGCAGATCATTGCACTTGATCGTTCACTCCTCACCGAGCGGGTCGGCCATCTGGGGCCGAAGCCGCGCGCGCAGATCCTCCACGGCATCGATGTCGTTCTGGGCCGATGAACCAGCTAAGCAGGGCCGAAGAGGCACACGTGAGCTGCGGCGCCGCAACGCTGGTGTCAATCCGTTGGGCGGTGAATCGGGGCACCAATGACCAGACGACTGCGTTACCAAGTGGCCGTGAGTCTGGACGGGTTCATCGCCGGACCCAACAATGAAGCCGCCTGGATCGTCATGGACCCGTCCATAGACTTCGGCGCCCTCTTCGCGGAATTCGACACGCTGGTGATGGGGCGCAAGACGTATGAGGTCATGGCGGGTCAGGGTGCGCAGGGTGGGATGCCGGGTGTCGAGGTGCTCCATACCCTCACAGCCCCAGCTTCCGCCGCAGCTCCCCCACGTCGGGCCGAAATGCCGACGGGCTCCGCTCAGCCGACCGCGCGTAGTCCAAGAGCAGGGCCTCCAGCCGCTCGCGGCCGTGCGGGGTCTTCGCCGCCTGGCGCGGCGTCTTGTGCCCGAGCGCCGGCACCTTCGTATCCATCCACGCGTCCCAGTGCTTCCGGCCGAGCTCGGCTTCGACGGCCTCCAGCTCTGGCGTGCGCTCAAGACGAGACGCCAGGGACGGCACCGAGCCTTCCGCGTCGTCACCGCGCCCGCGCCGCTTCTCGAGCTCCTTCGCGACGTCGGTCACCCTGGTCTCGATCAGCGTCGCCGCCTTGCCGAGCCGCTTCCTGATCTCCTTCGACACGCGCTCCCGCCGCCGCGCCGAATTGACTTCGACCAGGAGCCGCGAGCCCTCCAACTGCAGCCGGCCCAGCACCGTGTTGTCCCAGTCCTTGAGCTTGCGGTTGCCCGCCTTGATCCACGTCAGCTCGGCCGCGGTCAGCCTGCCCGCTTCGTCGAACGTCTCGCCGTCGACGTGCGCCTCGTCCCCCAGCATCGCCAGCGGCCGCAGCCGCTCGAACGCCTCGGCCGTCGCGACGCCCAGCTCGTAGGTCATCGTCGTCAGCTCGATCGGATCGCCGTCGGTGTTCTGGAGCGAGGGAAGCTTCGGGTGGAGGATTGCACCGACGATCTGATGATAGAAGTCCCGAATCTCGAAGTCATACTCGAACAGGTCGGCGCGCGTCATGAAGCCCTGGCGGCGAATGCTCTCTCGAAACTCGATGACGGGAACGTGCCACGACGGGGGGATGATCCAGGGCGCGGCGCCGATCATGATGCTGGCCCCGCCCGCGGTGATGACACGGGTGAAGGTGAGATCGCCCTGGCGCAGCGTGCGGGAGGCGCTCTGCTCGAGCACGTGAAACTGCCGGCCGGTCAGGATGTCCCTGAGATCAATCGACCGGCCGGGCACCGCGGAGTCGACGACGAAGAAGCTCGCGTGACTCTTGCAGGCCTGCTCGATAAACTCGCGATCGAACTCGGGGCACGATTCGACTTCATGGTGCAGGAAGTGCAGCGCGACAGGCTCGGTCGGCCAGTCGTCGGGCAGCTCGCTGTCGGCGGCGTCGGCAACGAACGAGAAGACGAAGAACGGATCGAACGTGGTCCCGAATTCACGGGAGTCTTCGACGTTGTCGGGCACGGCGTCCCAGAGGAAGAACTCTTCCCAGGCCTCATCGAAGAACTCGTCGCCCCATTCGTCATCCGCGTAGGCAAAGAGCGCTGGGACCAGCAGTCCCTCCGCGGTTCGCAGACGCACTCTCGCCGCGTCCTCGACCTCGACCG
>CAZCEL010000257.1:0-7167 GCA_964497175.1 uncultured Bifidobacteriaceae bacterium | reverse complement strand
GGGCGATTCGGTCGGCCGCTGGGAGGGCGACACGCTGGTCGTCGACACCACGAACTTCACCGACAAGACGCGGTTCCGCGGCTCGTCCGACAAGCTCCACGTCGTCGAGCGCTTCACACGCATCGACGCCAACACGCTGCTCTACCGGTTTACGATCGAGGATCCGACCACGTGGCCCACGTCGTGGACCGGCGAATACCCGTGGAACGCCACCAGCGAGCAGATCTACGAGTACGCCTGCCACGAGGCGAACTACGCGATGTACAACATCATGAGCGGCGCGCGGTATCAGGAGAAGCTGGAGCGGGAGGCTGCAGCCGCCGGCAAGAAGCCAGCGGCGGCCGACAAGAAGTAAGACGCGTTCGGTTCGGCTCCAACAGGCGCGTGTATGGCGGCGTGGACCGATCTCCCGGGCCGGGTGCGGGCGTACGATCGCGCCGTCGCGCGCCTCTCCCGCCGGGACCTGCTGAGGATCATCGGAATGGCCGGCGCAGCGGCTGTGGCCCAGCCGCTCGCCGGTCGCCGTCTTCTCTCCCAACCCATCTTCACGGCCTATCCGTTTTCGCTTGGCATCGCCTCAGGCGACCCGCTGCCTGACGGTGTCGTGCTCTGGACGCGGCTGGCGCCCCGACCGCTCGAGGGCGGCGGCATGCCGGTGGCCAGCGTGCAGGTCGGCTGGGAGCTTGCCACGGACTCCAGCTTTCGATCGATCGTGCAGAAGGGCGCCGCGGTCGCCCGGCCGGAACTCGGTCACAGCGTCCATGTCGAGGTCGAGAATCTCCGGGCCGGGCGCGAATACTGGTACCGCTTTCATGTTGGCGGTCACGTCAGCCCGATCGGACGCACGAAGACAGCCCCCGCCGAGGGTGCGGCTGTCGATTCCCTGCGGTTCGCCGTCTGCGGCTGCACCAACTTCGAGATGGGCTACTTCACGCTGTGCCGGCACATGGCGGAAGAAGCGTTCGACTTCGTCTTCCACACGGGCGACTACATTTACGAGTTGGGGGCCAGCGGCGGGAGGCCGGAGTCCAAGGTGCGCCAGCACATCGGGGAGGAGCTCTTCAGCCTCGTCGACTACCGGAACCGGTACGCCCAGTACCAGATGGATTCGGATCTACAACTCGCCCACGCGTCGGCGCCCTTCATCGTCACGTCCGACGACCACGAGGTGAGCGACAATTACGCCGGCCAGTTCGACCGGCGGGGCACGCCGCCGCCGATGTTTCTGCTGCGCCGCGCCGCGGCCTACCAGGCGTATTACGAGTCGATGCCGCTTCGAGCCAGCAGCCTGCCGAGAGGACCCGACATGCTGCTCTACCGGCGCCTGCGGTTTGGGCGGCTGGTCGATCTGAGCGTGCTCGACACACGCCAGTATCGGTCGGACCAGGTCTGCGGCGACGGCAACACGGCCGGCTGTCCCGAGATGTTCGATCCGGGACGCACGATGTTAGGGCGCGACCAGGAGCAGTGGCTCTTTGACAACCTGGCCGCCGGGCGGGCCACATGGACCGTCCTGGGCCAGCAGGTCCCGACGTACACGCGCGACCTTGTCGGGAACCCGTCCGGCCGGTTCTCGATGGACAAGTGGGACGGCTACGCAGAAGCGCGAAAGCGACTGTATTCCCGGCTCCAGGCGATGAGGGCGTCCAATCCCGTGGTCGTGTCGGGCGACGTGCACGTCCACTTCGCCGCCGATCTCAAGCTGGATTTCGCCGATCCCCGATCGCCGACCGTGGGCGCCGAGTTCACCAACGCGTCCATCACGTCGAACGGCGACGGCAGCGACGCGAACGCGGACTGGGAGCGCGTCAAGAGCGACAACCCGCACATGAAGTACCACAGCGCCCGCCGCGGCTACATCGCCTGCACGGCCACGCCGCAGACGCTTCGGGCCGATTTCAGGATCATCGAGAAGGTGACGGTCCCCGGACTGCCCGTGCGCACGGGCGGGTCGCTGGTGGTCAAGGCCGGACGGCCGGGCTGCGTCCCGGCCTGAGGGCGCCGTCTCGCCGGTCTTCGTGGGCTGGCGGGCCTACCGCTTGACGTACTCGATCGCGAACGTCTTCAGGTTCGGCGCCCGCAGGCCGATCTGCTCCGCTTCCTTCATGGCGCGATCGGTGTCCCAGCCGTCGAGCTTGACGCGCTTGATGAACCACATGGCCCCGACGCGATTGGCCGATGCGCAGTGAATGTAGACGGGCTGGTTGGACTTGTCGCCCACGGCCTTGAGGAACGCCTCGGCAATTTCGGGGGTGGGCGTCTGGTGCGGCAGGTGGATGTACTTCAGCCCGACCTGTGCGGCCGTCGCCTTGGCCTCCTCGATGTTGGCCCCCTGCTCGGTGGCCATCCGGAAGTTGATGACCGAGGTGAAGCCGCTCTTCTTCAGTTCGGGCAGGGCTGCGACCGGCGTGGCACCCGCGCAGGCGACCGTCGCATCGACGCGCGTGTAGTTGGTCACCCCTGCTGGCGCCGTCTCGCGCTGGGCCTCGGCAATCGACACGAACACTCCCCCTGCCGCGAGTGCTGCGGCGATCGCGATGACCATCATCTTCATCATCTTCATCCTCACTACGCGATCTTGACCTTCCGCGGGAACTGCGAGTTGTCCTCGAGAAACGTCTTCCGGCTCTCGAGGTCCGCCTGGGTCGGCTGAACGGCTCCGTTGACGTCGATGACGCGCGAGACGAGCGTGTGCTCGCCCGGCGTGGGAGTGTTCCAGGCATACGTGAACAGCTTCCACGAGTACTTGCTTCGAGTCGCCGGATCCAGTGTGGCCGGCTGCCACGGACCATCGTCGACCTGGACCTCCACCGACCTGAGCGGCGTGCCGTCGTTGAGCACGACACCGAGCACGGTGGCGCGGCTGCCGGCGCGAGAGACGCGCGCGATGAACGACTTCAACTGCAGGTCGGCGATCGAGGTCTCCTTCCACTTCATCTCGCCATCGATCATCTCGCCCTGCAGCCGGCGGTACCAGCGCGCCTGCCACTTGCCGAGGTAGTCCTCTTCCTGGACGTGCACCTGCGCGAGCCACTTGACGTTGGCGACACCGTACCAGCCCGGCACGATCAGGCGAAGCGGCGAGCCCTGGTGGCGCGTGAGCGGCTCCCCGTTCATCGCGTAGGCGAGGAACGGGTCCGGCGAGAGCGCCTTCTCGCGCGGCAGACTCCGGCCGAACTGCTGCTCGACGGTGAACTTCTGCGTCCGGAACTCCACCTCTTCCTGGCCCTTGTCGGCGCCAAAGAAGACGACATGACGCGCCTCGGCCTTCACGCCTGCCCGACCGAGCACCGTCCGCAGCGGGACGCCCGTCCAGCGGCCGTTGCTGCACAGTCCCTGGAGGGGGCGCCGGTTACCCGAGCATTCGAACCCGGCAGCCAGCTCCACACTACCTATCCGCCGCATCTCGTCGAGCGAGAGTGAGAGCGGCCGGTTTACCAGCCCGGTCACTTTCAGCCGGAACGTCGCCGCGTCGACCACCGGATGCCCGAAGTGCTGAACCGTAAAGAACTGATCGGAGGGCGTGAACGGACCCTCGATCTTGCGGATGTCGTAAATGCGGACGTCCCCCTGACCCGCCGGGAAATTCTCCGGCATGTCGGTGAAGGGCACGACGGTTTCGCCCTGCGCGAGCGCCGGCAGCGCCCACTCGGGAACGCCGAACACGCCGAGGCCGGCGACTGCCAGGCTGCCCTTGAGGACCTGGCGACGCGTGGTCAGTGTGTTCATGGTTACTTGCTCCAGGGTGGAACGATGCGATTCATGCGCGCGTACGCGATGAGCTGGCCCAGATGCTCGTGCATGTCGCCCGCCACGAACCCGACGAGTTCCGCGGTGTTGCGCTCCTGGCCAAACGCCTTGCGCCGTCCGACCAGGGTCGCCGGATCGATCGCCTCGATCGCCTGCTTCGCATGCGCGAACGCCTTGTTCAGGTGGTCGGTCACCTGCGCCTTGTCGGTGATCGCGTTCAGCTTGCCCATCTCCTCGCGGGCGAGGCCGGGCTTGCCGCCGAGCGCTCCTGGCGCGAACCCGTAGCCTTCGCTGGCGATCAACATCAGGACCTCGGACACCGACCGCACGCCCTCCATCGGGCGCCAGGTGTACTTGTCCTGGGGGAACGCTCCCGCCAGACCGACGAACTTGACACGCATGGCCTCGATGTCGGCGAGAAACGATGCCTTCACGGCGGCGGCCGAATCCCTGTTCATTACATCCTGTGCCCGCCCCGGCGAGGCCAGCGCGAGGACAGTGAGACTCGCGAGGAGCAGCGCTGGAACGAGCCGTCCATGCGCGCGGGCTGGTGAGTACGTTGCGTGATTGGACATTGATGTTCGCTCCTTGTTGAGAATGCCTACTCCCCAGCCGCCAAGACGGGCCCGATTGCCGCGCGCAATTCCTGTTCAGTCATCTGGCCGGGATGATACAGCCGCACGATTCCCCCGCGATCGACCAGCACTAATGTGGGCGTCGTCGACACCCCGTACCGGGTATGGTTCGCCTCGCTGACCGGAACGGCTTCGTCCCCCAGGAACGAGTACGTCGCGTCGCGAATCCCTGCGATGTACTGCACCTCTTCGTCGGGAGTCGCAGCCTTCCTGCGCGCTGTGTATCCATACCGCTGCGTCGGGGCTATGACGACCAGACCGTCCTTGCGGTAGCGGTCGAGCAGGTTCGAGAGGATCGGCGCCTGCGCCTTGCAGTCCGGGCACCAGTGCGCCCAGAAAAAGAGCAGGACGACCTTCCCCTTCATCGCGTCCAGGCGGGGCTTCCCCTGCCCGAGCGAGTCCCCCGCGTCAAGCGCCGGCGCCTTCTGTCCCTCCAGGCTCAGAAGGTGAAGGTTCTTCTGGATGCGGCGATGGAGCGGTGTGTTGCGATAGGTGTCCAGCTCGCGGCGCAGGAAGTACACCGCATCGGAGCGCTGGCCGCGCGCGGCGCGCACCTGGGCCTGGACCTCGATGGCCGCGCCGAGCGCGATCTCGAGCGAGCCGTCGTCCTCGAGCTTTCGCTGCTTGAGTGCGGCGACCGCCAGCGCGGACGTTTCGGCCGCGTAGGCGCTCGCCTTGTCGAGCTGGTTGCCGGCAAGTGCCGCCCGGCCAAGCCATGACAACGCCTCGAGTGCCTGGGAGGTCGTCCCGTGCTCGGCCCGATACTGAGCGAGGAGGGCATCCCCGCCCGACAGATCGCTCTTCGGCGAACACGGCCAGCTCGTGCATGCCACTGCCGTGCGCACGTCTCTCACGATCGTCGCTGGCGCCTGCGCGACCGCAGTGCCCGCGCCTCCGAGCAGCACGAGAATCAGGCTGACGCGATGCATGCCGACCTCCTTCCCCGTTGCAGCTCCTGGGACCCTTGCCTCACCCTTCGTGCGGCGCCTGTCCGCTCGGAGCCGGGGCTGAACCGGACGACAACGCCAGGGTCCAGGATAGCGGGATGGACACGGGGTTGAAGCAGATTCTATCGTCGCACGCCTGATAGTCCAAAGTGCCCGTCAGGGTCAGCGACGGCTGGCTCTTAAGCGCGGCGCGAGCCTCGGGCCCTCTGTCGAGCGTCACATCCAGTGTCAGCTTGAAGGGCTTCTGGTAGACCGGAACGCGCTCGTTGAGCGGCTCGAACAGATACACCTCGGACGCGGGATACTGCACCGGACCCGGGCGAACGAACCGCTGGGGCGCAAGCGTTACCGTAATTACTCGGTAGTCGTGGTTGCCCGGAGCGTACACGTGCATCCGGTCGGCGGGTTCGATCTCGAGAACCAGCGACACCGGGCGGCCTGGCGCGATCGTTCCCGCACTCGGATAGGTCCTGAGCTTGAGATGATCGGTCCAGGTGTCTCGCGCGTTCTGCCTGCCCCCAACACCAGGCTTCGACACGTCGGCCGCTCGCTGTGGGTGGTATGACGAGGTGGACAGGGGCGCGACCGCTACCAGCAGCGCGACGAGCTGAACGTCGAACCAAGACTTCATCTCTCAGGCGGAGTCACAGGTGTGTTGGCGCATACTGTAACGCACTTATAACACCTCAGCCGCGTCGTTTATTCCGCTGCTCGCGGGTATTCACGGCGCTTCGCGCGTGCCGGACGTCTCTCCGGCCTTTCCGGCCCCCGAATAAAGGTCCGCGTCAGGTGTTCTTATTGAGATGCCCGGAGGAGAGATACCATGACGCGCTTCACGGTTGCCGCGGTCTCATGTCTGTCGCTGTCGTGGCCGACCCTGGCTGGCGCACAGCACGAGGCGCACGGGGCAATGTCGCCGGATCAGATCGGCAGCGCCGCCGTGAAGTTCGAGACTTCATGCGCGCCGGCCGTGAAGGACGACTTCAACAAGGCCGTCGCCCTCCTGCACTCGTTCTGGTTCCCCGAGGCGATCAAGGCGTTCGACGGCATTCTCGCGCGCGACCCGGCGTGCGCGATGGCCAACTGGGGTCTCGCGCTCAGCCACTGGGGCAACCCGTTCGCCGGGCTCAAACCCTCGCGCACAGTGGCGCTCGTCAAGGCGTCCATCGACAAGGCGAGGACCACCGGCTCGCCCAGCGCCCGCGAGCGATCGTACATCGAGGCGGTGGCACAGTTGGTGACGGCCAGCGATCCGGGCAGTCACAGTGCGCGTACCGCCGCCTACGAGGCGGCGATGGAGAAGGTGTCCCGCGAGCATCCCGGCGACACCGAGGCGCGCATCTTCTACGCCCTCGCCGTGAACCAGACGGCGCAGCCGACCGACAAGACGTACGCGAAGAACGTGCAGGCCGCAGGTATCCTCGAGCCGCTCTTCAGGCGGATGCCGACCCATCCCGGTCTGGCGCACTACATCATTCACGCGTACGACGCGCCGCCGCTGGCCGAGCGTGCGCTCGGCGCGGCACGCCGCTACGCCTCGCTCGCGCCAGCGATTCCGCACGCGCTGCACATGCCGTCGCACACCTTCACACGAGTCGGCTTCTGGAAGGACTCGATCGAGACGAACCGTCGATCGGCGGAAGCGGCCCGCAAGAACGGCGGCGCAGGCGAGGAACTCCATGCGCTCGACTACCAGACATATGCGTTTCTGCAAATCGGCCAGGACCTGGCCGCCAAGACCGCCGTCGATCGCGCCGTCGAGCTGGCCGGCGCCGCCGGAGCCAATGCGTTCGCGCTCGCGGCGATCCCCGCGCGTTACGCGCTCGAGCGCGGTG
>CAZCEL010000256.1:0-7179 GCA_964497175.1 uncultured Bifidobacteriaceae bacterium | reverse complement strand
GCGCTGCGGGTGGCTCGCCGGGGGCTTTGCCCGGTTTCGATGTGATGGCTGCGGGAACATGGGAATCGCCTGGAGACAATCCTGGCGGCGCTTCGACGCGAGGAAGCGGACTGGCCCGCCGGCACGGTCTCCCGCCCGGCGAAGGAACTCACCACACAAGCTTCCAAGCCGAGGCGGCGTGCAACGCGACGGCCCAACAAGCGGCTGCACCGGACGGCCGCGCGTCAGGGGCGGTGAGCGGCCGCCGGTGAGCCGCAACGTTCTACGTGCCTGAGCATGAAGGTCGGAGCTGGCGTTGCACTGTGCCTTGGCGTGGCATTCTTGCGCTACGGGTGGGGCGACCACTTCGCCATGCGGTCGAGGGCTATTCGCGGAATGCTCTTTGGATTTATCGCATCGTCTCCAATGCTGCTCGGGCTTGCTCTGACTCGATCGATTCTGGTGGACGATGTTGTCGCGGTCGTGTTCCTGTCGGCACTCTTTCCGTTGGCCGAGGAAGTCGTGTCGCGTGGCTTCGCGTTTCGTTGTGTCAGCGTGAGGGATGGTCGTGGTGGATGGCCGCCGGGATCGTCGCGGTCATCACGGGCGCCGCACACGTCGATAAGAGCCAGACCGCGATGGACGTGTTCGGACTCTTTGCCCTCACCGGCTTTGGTGGCGGTGTATTCTCGTGGCTGATCGCACGCTGGCAGTCGCTGTGGTTCCCGTTCGCCCTCCACACGTTCATGAATCTGTGGGGGGAGGTATTCCGTATCAGCCGGAGTGCCCTGGGTGGCTGGTTCGCCCTTGCGCTTCAACTCGCGTGCGTGACGGTGGCGATTATTGTGACTAATCGCCTGACGCCGTCGTTGGCGGCTAACGGGAATTCGGTTAACCGGGAGGGCCTTCATCCTTCCTATCGTCTGCGCGCGGGCAGTTTGCAGCCGCGACGACCTGAGTCGGTTGCTGAGCGAGGCGCGTCGGCCCAACCTTGACGCGCGGAACCTGCCATGCACGACAAAACCAAGATCACCTTGACCCCGGAGCAGGAAACTCTACTCATCCCGCTCTACGCCAAAGCGCAGCCGGGGAGTCCGTTGTTTTTCGACTCCAAAGCCCAGGACATTCTCAGCCGGGTGGATTACGACTTTAGCCGGCTGCGCGTGCCTTACAAGACCGTCGTGTTGGTCTGCCAGCGCGCCAGGAAACTCGATGCCGCCGCGCGGGCCTTTCTGGCCGAGCATCCCGACGGGATCGTGCTGCATCTGGGCTGCGGTTTGGACAGTCGCTTCTGGCGCGTCGACAACGGCCGCGTCGAATGGTATGACCTGGACATGCCGCCGGTGATCGATTTACGCAGGCGGTTCTACACACATGGTGATCGCTACCACGCGATCGCCTCGTCGGTGACCGACCTCGCATGGGTGGATTCGGTCGCGGCGGCGAGCCGGCCCGTGCTTGTCGTTGCTGAGGGACTGTTGATGTACATGAGTGAAGCGGATGTCAAGCGCCTGTTCTTGCGATTGCGCGAGGCCTTTCCAGGCTGCCGGGTGATCGCCGACGTGTTCAGCCGGATGACGGCCCGCTTGGCGATCCGGCATCCTTCGCTGAAGCAGACTGGCGCGAGCGTTGGCTGGGGCATCGACGACCCTCGCGAGATGGGAGGCTGGGCACAGGGTATTCGTCTGCTCGAAGAGTGGTACTTCACTCAGGATCCAGATTTGGGTCGACTCAGCCTGGGCTATCGCCTGGCCTACAAGCTGGCCGGAACGTTCAAGATAGTGCAGCGCGCGCATCGCATCGTGTACTACCAACTCGGCAAGTTCGATGCGCCCGCGCACGACTGACTTATCTCACGCAGCGGGATATCGTTCAGTCGTCGAGGAACGAGTTGTCGGGCTATCAGGCTGACGAGCTCGCCCGCGCCGGGCCAGAGCGCTCTCGAGCGCTCCGCGATCGCGCAAGCCGGCCGCTCCCCCGTATCGCCGCAGTTGTTGCTCGTGAAGGGCCAGCAGGTGGCCGACCGACAGGTATTCGACGGTCACTTCGCCAGTTCTTCGAAGGCCTTGTCGTACTTGGCCAGCACTCTTCTCGCGCGCTCGTCGAATCGCCTCGTGACTTTCCCGCCCTCGATGTAGCGCACCCCGGTACGGACAACGATGGCGCCGGTCCGAACCGCTCGACGACCTCCTTGGGCAGCGTGTCGCCCGCAGGGACGATCCCGTCTGGACGATCTTTCGAGTCATATCAGTATTTTGAGACGCGCGAAGTCGTGGCGTCGGAGGTGTTCTTGGCGGAGGGAGAGGGATTCGGTCCGTGCAATTAGCTCTCTGTCAATAACTTACAGCAATTCAGGCCCGCTCAATCCGCCAGCTCGGAGAGAAAGCCCCGGAGCAGGTACAAAATAGGTGCAGCTCAGCAGTGTGCATCCTCGGTGGCCATTTCGCGCAGTAAGGGCTACGAGCCCCACCGCTACTGCCCCAACTGTCCGCTCGAGGTTGGCGGGGCTTCGCCGATGTTGTTTTGCCTCGTCTCATGCTAGGGCTCGTATCGGGATACATCAGGGTGCCGGGAGAGAACTATGGCGGTGGTTCGAAGCTCGCGGGTCAAGACCGGGAAGCGCTCTGTATTCGGCGCTCCGGCAGCGCCTCGCACCACAGATGCTCACCCTGCGAAAAAGCTTACCGAACGCGTGGCTCTAGAGAGCCGGCCTGAGCGCCGCCGGCGTGAGATATTCGAGCGGCTGGTCGAGGCCGCGAGGCAACTGATGTTCAGTCGCTCCCTTGACGACGCACGGGTTCAGGACATCACAGACCTGGCCGATGTCGGAAAAGGGACGTTTTTCAACTTCTTCTCTACGAAGGAACTCGTCATTCCCGAAGTTCTGCGTGAGCGAGTCCGGCGGCTCCGACAATCGGTCGATCAAGTGAGAGCAGGGCAGGTGTCCAGTCGAGAGGTACTTAACGATGTCATAAATCAAAGTGTTGATCGAATGCCCACGCCTGCGGCCTGGCACAATTATTTCGGCAGCTTTATCAGATCGATAGCGCATGATGAGCGGGTTCGCAGCAGCATTTCCGACCTTCTCCATGAGGGGGACCAACTAGTCCGAGACCTCGTCGCTCTAGGCCAGGCGCGTGGTGAATTCCGGGCTGATCGTGACACGTCGGAGTTGGCAACCTATCTGCTGCATGCGTTATATGGTCTGCAACTGATGGCTTGGGTTCATGGTGTCGGTCCTAAGGCCGATGAGCTGGAGCCGAACGCACGATTGACGTTTGACCTGCTTCTGTGCCCACCATCCTCTGTCCGCCAAGCGGGAAAAGTTGCGAGGTCTCCGATTAGGTCGCCGCAGAAGCCCAAATCCGCACACACTAAGCGCAAACGCCGCAGTCGCGGCTGATCGCCCTGAAACAGAAGCAATCTTGCGGAGATCAGTGCCCTAGCCGCGGCCCACGTCAGAACCACGTCCGGCTCTTTGGCCGAGAGCAGGTGCCCACACTTGACAGTCGGGCCCCGCGGATCCGCATACTAGGGTGGCATGTCTGGTGCCCTTCGCTGGTCGAGGAGCGATTCAGTCCACGGGACTGAGTCCGGGTACGTCACCAGTGACGTCGCAGCTGGGCCGCAGCGGCTCGATCACGGTAAGTCTCCCAGCGACGAAACGGTCACGGGTGACCAGCAGTGACTCTCGTTGACAACGGCGCTGAAAGGGTCCAAGCATAGCCTGCATGGGCGGCCGATGCCTGCTCTGTTCGTGTCGCTGGAGGCTGCTGTGAAGCACCGTCGTTTATGGTTGGCGCTCGTTTTCCTTGGAGCGTGGGTTGGCATCGTTGCCGGACAGCAACCCGGGGACAGAAGCGCTCTACGGTCTTTGCCTCGGGTTACTGACCTGCCCTCGAGTTATCACCCTATCGGCAAACTTGCAGATCGGGGTGAGTTTTACGCCACCGGGATACCCTTCCACCGGATCGACGATGGGGACGCTCACCATGGTCTGCCCGCTACTGCGGCGTGGGCGACCAAACCGAAGGACAAGAGAGCGCAGACGCAGGGGGCGATCTACGGCGTCGAGGACGGGAGGATCACGTCGGCCGGATACGTCATTCGACAAGCGGATCTGGTCGCCGGCAAGAGCTTCCACGGTCTGACCCTGCGGGAACTGGAATTTCCGCCCGCCCACTATTTGACGATTGATCTGATCAAGGGAGCCGCGGAGAGTTCCAATCAATACTTGTGGCTCTGGCACTTGCTCCCGCAGCCGGATCGCGTCCGGCCCATGCTGCGGGCTGGCGAATTGCAATCAATCATGAGTCTGCCACGAACATTTGCCGTCCTTCGAAACGACGCGTATCCCAATGACTTCTATCCCCGAATGGGACGCCATCACCGTGATTTCTCCACACCTGCGAATCGTCTTCCAGGGGCGACCGGCGACGACAGCCTATGGTACGGCGAAGCCGCAGGCAAACTCATCTTCATTGAATATATTTTTAGCCAGCAGGAGTTCGCCGCGGGCGCGTCCTGGTCTTATGTCCCGCTGAACAGCGTGCCTATCCCCCCGATTGATAACGTGCACATCCTGCATTACAACCCCGCTAGACCCGAGGCGCCAGGGACCTTCACGGCCCACATGTATTTCATTCCGGAGGCAACGTTCCTCGCGTGGGAAAAGGAGCCTCCCGTACTGTAGGCGCGTTGCCAGCGGACGGGCTTCCCCCTCTCCAAACGAACATCGATCTTCCCTATGTCGGGCCCGGTGATCTGGAGTCCGGGCACGGAGGCTCTCTGACCCGGGCGTGCGCCGTACTGTGCCTACTTCTCGTCGGCCTGACCGCACCCCGAACGGGTGAGGCCGGTCAAAGTGCTCCGCGGCCATCAGCCTCGCAGGTCACTGCACCGACAACGCCTTTGGACCTTCCATTCGGGTTTGACGGTCCCCCACCACCGATCCCACCCGCCGTGATCGCTCGCGACGCGACGACAGGCCGTGTCACAATTCGCGCCGTCCGTCTCACCGCGCCCCTACGGGTCGATGGAACGCTCGATGAAGACGTCTACACGAGCGTCCCATCGATGTCGGACTTCATCCAGCAAGATCCACAGGAGGGCGCGCCCGCCACCGAGAAAACCGAGGTCTGGTTCTTCTTCGACCGTGACCAGGTTTACGTTTCCTTCCGGTGCTGGGAAAGCCACCCGGAGCGGCTAGTGGCCACCGAGATGCGCCGCGACAACACCACTGTCTTCACGGGCAACGACAACATCGGCTTTATCTTCGACACGTTCTACGACCGGCGGAACAGCGCCTTCTTCACCGTCAACCCGCTTGGCGGCCGAAGCGACGGTCAGGTTACCAACGACCGCCAGTACAACCCCGATTGGAATCCGATCTGGGACGTGAAGGTGGGACGTTTCGAGCAGGGCTGGACAATCGAAGTCGCCATCCCGTTCAAGTCGCTGCGCTACCGCCCGGGGCTGGCCCAGATCTGGGGCTTCAACGTGCGCCGCATCAACCGCTGGAAGAACGAGATTTCGAATCTCACGCCGCTGCCGGCGGCGCGCGGTATTGCGGCGATCATGCAGACGTCGCTGTCGGCCACCGTGGTCGGGTTGGAGGCCCCGGCGGGCTCGAAAAACCTGGAGGTCAAGCCGTACGCCGTTTCGAATCTGACGAGCGATCTGACGGCCGCGCCAAGGATTTCGAACGATCTGGGCGGCGATGTCGGGCTTGACGTGAAATATGGTCTGACACAGAACCTTACGGCCGACTTCACGTACAACACGGACTTCGCGCAGGTCGAAGCCGACGAGCGACAGATCAATCTCACTCGGTACAACCTGTTCTTTCCGGAAAAGCGAGAGTTCTTTCTGGAGAATCAAGGCACGTTTTCCTTCGGCGGGGCGGCGACGGGAGGGGGGAGCGCCGACAACACACCCATCTTGTTCTACAGTCGACGCATTGGCCTGGACCAGGGGCGCGTCGTACCGATCATCGCTGGCGGGCGTCTGACCGGGCGGCTCAGTCGGTTCACGCTCGGCATGCTGAACATCCAGTCGGACACCGAGCCGGTATCGGGGGCATCGGCTACGAATTTCTCGGTCCTGCGCCTGCGGCGCGACCTGCTGCGTCGGAGCAACATCGGCCTGTTGTTCACGCGGCGGTCAGCCGACCAGGGTGGCGTTGGGACAAGCGACGCCTATGGCGTCGATGGCACCTTCGCCTTTTTTGAGAACCTGACCATCAATACGTATTGGGCCCGTACCCGCACGGACGAGCTCACGGGCGAGGACACAAGTTACCGGGGACAACTCGATTACGCGGGGGATCGTTACGGTGTACAGCTGGAACGCTTGGTGGTCGGCGACCACTTCAACCCAGCGGTCGGGTTCGTCCGGCGCGACGACATGCGCCGGAGTTTCGGGCTGTTCCGGTTCAGTCCGCGACCACGGGCGATCAAGTCGGTCCGGAAGTTCTCGTGGACCGGGTCACTCGCCTACATCGAGAACGGCCACGGTCGGCTGGAGACACGCGAGCGGGACGGCGAGTTCGGTATCGAGTTCCAAAACAGCGATCAGTTCACGGTCGCCTATGCCGGCACGTACGAGTTTCTGCCACGGCCGTTCAACATCTCGTCCGGCATCACATTGCCGGTCGGGGGCTACGACTACGCGAGCCTGCGGACCGGCTTCAATTTCGGCCAACAGCGGACGGTCTCCGGCAACCTGTTAGTGGAGTACGGCACGTTCTACAGCGGCCACAAGACCGCGGTCAGCTTCTCCCGAGGCCGCGGGAAGCTCACAACGCAGCTCTCCGTCGAGCCGACCTACTCGGTCAATTGGGTGGATCTGGTGGAAGGGTCGTTCACGACCCATCTAGTGGGCTCGCGGGTGACCTACACCATGACGCCGCTAATGTTCGTGAGTGCGCTCGTCCAGTTCAACTCGAGCATCCATGCAGTGTCGGCAAACGTCCGGTTGCGATGGGAGTATCGGCCTGGAAGCGAGCTGTTCGTGGTGTTGAACGAACAGAGAGACACGCTGGCCCCCCGGTTTCCGGTCCTTACCAACCGGGCCGTCATCATCAAAATCAATCGCGTGTTCCGGTTCTGAGAGTGCCGGAAAAATCGAAGTGGAGGGAGAGGACGCTCGGCTCCGCTCGCTCCTGCGCCCAAGTAGCACAGCTCAGCCACAAACGAGTCG
>CAZCEL010000255.1:0-7214 GCA_964497175.1 uncultured Bifidobacteriaceae bacterium | reverse complement strand
GTCGTGCATACGCTTTCGGCATCACACGCGCCAGTTCAGCGATCGGCTGCGGCGTCCGGATGCCGGCCACGACATCCTCGCCCTGCGCGTTGAGGAGGAACTCGCCGTAGAACTCCTTTCGACCGGTCGCGGGATTGCGCGTAAAGCCAACGCCCGTGCCGGATCGGTTGCCCGTGTTCCCGAACACCATCATCTGCACGTTCACGGCCGTCCCGATCGAATCGGGAATGTCGTAGATGCGGCGATACTCCCTGGCGCGCGGATTCATCCACGACCGAAAGACGGCATCCCGCGCCATGGTCAGCTGGTGTCTGGGATTCTGGGGAAATCCGCGGCCTGTGCGCTCCTGGACCACAGCCTTGTACCGATCCACCACTTCCCGCAGCGCCGTCTCGTCGAGCGCGGTGTCGAGCGCGACTCCCCGGGCAGCCTTCACGGCCCCGAACTCGTGCTCGAACACGATCTTGGGAACTTCGAGAACGACGCTGCCGAACATCTGCATGAACCGGCGGTAGCTGTCATAGGCGAAGCGGCCGTTGCCCGTTCGCCGCTTGAGACCTTCGACGCTGTCGTCATTCAGCCCCAGGTTGAGAATCGTGTCCATCATCCCGGGCATCGAAAACTTGGCGCCCGACCGAACCGACACGAGCAAGGGATCCTCCGCCGAGCCGAGCCGAGCGCCGGCCTCTCGCTCGAGTCGCCTGAGAGCGAGGTCGATCTCGCGCTCGATTCCGGCCGGAATCCCACGCCCGCCCTCGTAGTAGATCGAGCAGACGTCGGTGGAGATCGTGAAGCCGGGTGGGACGGGAAGGCCGGCGTTGGTCATCTCCGCCAGCCCGGAGCCCTTGCCTCCCAGAAGGTCCTTCATGTTGCGGTCGCCGTCGGCTCTTCCGCCCCCAAAGCCAAACACGTGCTGCTTCGACGGGGCAGCCTTCCGCGCACCGCGTTGCCTCTTGACGGCCACTCGTGTCGGCCGTACCCGTCGCATCCGTCCGCCAGCTCTCATCCCGATTCTGCTCCGTTGACGTCTCCCAGGCGACCGGCAGAGGCCGGGCCGGCAGGTTCGATTGTAGTGTGGTCAGGCGGGTTCTTGCGCCAGCACCGGAATGTCCGCGATCGTCCAGACGAGATCTCGCAGTTCGGCCAGCAGTGCCAGGCGCGCGAATCTGAGACGGGGTTCATCGACCATGACCAGCACGTCGGTAAAGAATCGATCGACCAGGGGCGCCAGCGCCGATGCGGCTCGCAGCGCTTCGCCGTAGCGCCCGGCGGCGGCCAGTGAGGCCACGTGGGGTCCGATCCGATCCAGCGCCTCCCGAAGCGCGGCTTCGGCCGGTTCCCGGAGCAACCCGCGCCCGTTGCCCTCTTCGATCTCCACGCGCTGATCCTGGATGATGTTGTTGACCCGCTTGAAAAGACGAGCGAGGTCGATGAACTCTCTCTGAGGGCGCACTTCGTCGACGGCCTGAGCCCGTCTCATGATGTCAAGCGGGCTGACCTCCTCGTGGCGCTGGTGCAGGACTGATCTGATCGCGCCCTCCGACGCCCCACGCTGCCGCAGCAGGTGTTCGATCCGGTCGAACCAGAACGACACTCTGGCTGCCTGCAGATCCGGTGAATCCTCACGCTGCAGGCCCTCCATGCCCTTCCGCACGACCTGGCCCAGCGTGGGCGCTTGCGGAATGCCGAGCAGTGGCGCGTCAGCGAGGATCCTGATGACGCCGTTACCGGCACGGCGAAGCCCGTATGGATCCCGCGAGCCGGTGGGCCTTTCTCCAACGGCGAACAGCCCGACGATTGTGTCCAGCTTGTCGGCAAGCGAGACGGCGGCCCATATGATCGAAGATGGTCCGAGGTCCGTCCGGGAGGGCGTGCTCTCGGCCTCCACCGAGACGGGCAGATAGTGAAAGTAGATGGCCTTCCAGACCTGTTCCCTCAGCCCCTCTTCGCGGGCGTAGATGCCCCCCATGGTGCCCTGCAGCTCGGGAAACTCGCCCACCATGTCGGTCGTGAGATCGGCTTTCGCGAGACGAGCCGCGGTACCGGCGTACACGCCGGCCGGCGCGCCGCCGCCTAGCGCTTCGACGGCAAGCCAGCTCGCGATTTTCTCCAGACGATCCGCCTTGTCGCGGTACGTACCAAGCTGCTTGTGGAAGATCAGGGTGCCCAGGCGATCACGGCGTGATTCGAGGGTGCTCCTCCGGTCAGCATCCCAGAAAAATCGCGCGTCCCGGAGCCGTGCCGTCACAACGCGTTCGGCGTTTCTGGCGATGGTGCGCTCGTTGTCGGGCTCGGTATTGATCACTGCCAGGAACGCGTTCTTCAGGCGGCCATCGTCGGTTTCAACCGGGAAGTAATGTTGATGATGAATCAGCGTCGTCGTCAGAACCTCGTGCGGCAGATCCAGAAACTCGGGCCCGAACGTTCCGGCAATGACCGACGGGTACTCGACCAGGTCGGGAACCTCCTGCAGCAGGGCCGAGCCGCTGTGGACGACCCGGGCAACCCGTCCCTGCAGCCGCTGGGCCCTGGCATCGAGCTCGCGCGCGATCTTGTCATGGCGATCGCTCCTGTCGAGAATGACGAAGTTCTCGAGCAGCCGTGCGCGGTACTCGCCAAAAGACCGCACCTTGATGGCGCGGCCGGCGCGGCCGCTGGTCGTCAGAAAGCGATGGCCGTAGGTCGCCGCGCCCGACACGACGTCCTGCACCTGACCACTCGCGGCGGCGGCGGATCGCGTGATCGAAAACGGTACCACCCGTCCACCGTACAGGAACAGAATCCATCGAATAGGACGGCCGAAGAGCAGCTCGCCGTGGCCATCGTCGAGCGCGGCATCCCAGTGCATCGCCTTGGGGAACGACAGCGCTCTCAACGTGCCGCCGAGCACGGCCGGCAGGACATCCACAGCGGCTCTGCCCCGCTCCTTCCGCCGGAAGGCGACATAGAGGCCCCTGGGCGTCGTGACTCGCTCCAGGGCGCCCACCTCGACACCGTGCCTGGCAGCAAACCCCCTGGCCGCTGGCGTCGGGCTGCCGTCGGCGGCAAAAGATGCCGACACAGGAGGGCCGTTGATCATTTCCTCGAGGTCGGTCTGTCGCTCCGCCAGCCGCGCGACGCGGACCGCCAGACGTCTCGGCGTGCTGAACGATTCGGCCGGGGCCTCTGGCAGCAGCCGCTGCGCCCTCAGTTGCGCCGGCAGCACCTCGCCGAGCTGCGCTGTGAGCGAGGGAAGCCAGCTGGCGGGCAGCTCCTCGCACCCGATCTCCAGAAGCAGCTCGCGGTCCACGTTACGCCGTCGCTTTCCCGACCTGCGGGCCCACGTAGGCACGTGCGATCGCGACAGCCAGCTGCCGGACGCGCAGGATGAACGCCGTCCGCTCGGTCACGCCCACGCTGCCGCTCGCGTCGAGGATGTTGAAAAGATGAGAACACTTCAGACACTGCTCGAGTGCCGGCCAGACGAGATCGCTCTTCAGCAGCTGCTCGCTCAGCCGGTAGTAGCGGTCAAAGAGATCGCGGTGGAACGGACCGAACCCGCCCTCTGGCGGCTCCATCCGGCCGAAGACGTATCGGGACTGCTCGATCTCCTCGCGAAGCCGCACGTCGCCGTACTTGACACCCGGCGCCCACTCGAGATCGAAGATACTGTCGACACGTTGCAGCGCCTTGGCGATCCGCTCGAGACCGTACGTCAGCTCCGCCGATACGGGTGACAGCTCCACGCCCCCCGCCTGCTGAAAATACGTAAACTGCGAAATCTCCTCCCCGTCGAACATTACTTGCCAGCCGATGCCCCAGGCGCCGAGCGTAGGCGACTCCCAGTTGTCCTCCTCGAAGCGGACGTCGTGTTGTCGTGGATTGATGCCACACGCCTCGAGGCTGTCGAGGTAAAGCTGCTGCACCTCGTCGGGCGCCGGTTTGAGGACGACCTGGAACTGGTGGTGTTTGAAGAGCCGGTTCGGATTCTCGCCGAAGCGGCCGTCGCCCGGTCGTCGCGACGGCTGCACGTACGCGACGTTCCAGTGGGTCGGTCCGAGGACGCGCAGGAACGTCTCCGGGTGCATCGTGCCGGCCCCGACCTCCAGGTCGAGCGGCTGCTGCAGCGAGCAGCCCCGGGAGGTCCAGAACTCGGACAGTCGCAGGATGAGTCCTTGGAACGTCATGGAAGCTGCTTCCCCCGCATCTCCTTCAAAACCCGCACCGACTTCAGCGCCTTCTCCAGATGCGCCGAGATCTGCGTGCGGTGCGCCACCTCCAGCTCCCGCAGCGTGCGCGAGGATACCCGCAGGTCGCCGAGGCCGAAGGGGCTGCACGCGCGGGCCGCCGTCAGAAATGCCCGCGCCTCGTCAGACGTCCCTGGTGCGGGCTCGTACACGCCCTGGAGCCGCAGGAGCCAGAACTCGAAATATCGCGCGAGCGGCTCCGTCGGGACGCCGCGCGCCACCGCCTCGACAATCGAAGCCCCCAGTCGGTACAGAGGTTCGTTCGGATCGGACTCCGGCGCGCATTCGTCGATCAATTCCGCAAAATACCCGACGTAGCCAAGGGCCGCGGCGTCGACCGCCGACAGCGGGGACCGGTTGGGTTCGACGTACTGAAGCCTGACAAGATCGCGATGCTCGCGCTCGACATAGGCGACCCGCCCGCAGGTCATCGGCTCCAGCGCGCCCCCGAAGCGGCGTCTGCTCTGCCGGGCGTTCTTTGCCACCCCGCGCTTCTTGCCCCGATCGCGCGTCAGGAAAACAACGATGCAATCGGACTCACCGAGTCTGTACGTCCGAAGGATCAGAGCGTCGCTGACGTAGAGCGGCATTCAAGCGCATTCAAGGCAGGCCACTCACTTTACTACATCCTCGAAAACACCGTGTGGGCCGTGCAGGCGACGTGCGGCATCCGGGGCGGGCTTGCGCGACGCCAGACGGACTCGACAGGCGGGGCCGTCTCACGCGACCCCAATGTCGTGAAGTGTGCTGTCGTCCTCACGCCAGTCGTGCTTCACACGGACGTGGAGATCCAGAAACACGCGGGCGCCGAGGAAGTCCTCGAGCTGCTCTCGGGCGGCCGTCCCAATCCGCCGGGCCATATCGCCGCCCCGCCCGACGACAATCGCCTTCTGCGATTCCCGTTCAACGAGCACCGTGCAGAGCAGTCTGACGAGGGCGCGCGCGTCGCCGGTTCTGTCGAGGCGGTCGATAACGACCGCCGTGGAGAAGGGAAGCTCGGCGCGCGTGAACCGCAGGATCTGTTCGCGCACGAGTTCGGCCACCATGAAGCGCTCGGACCGATCCGTCAAGTAGTCCGGCGGATACAAGGGCTCCCCCTCCGGCAGATGAGCCAGCACTGCGCCCTCCAGCCGGTCGATGTTCTCACCCGACGCCGCCGAGACCGGCACGATCTCGGCGAAGTTCGCCTCTTTCCGCAGCCTGTCGATGAGCGGCAGCAGCGTTGGCTTGCTGACCAGGTCGATCTTGTTCAAGATGAGGATGATGGGCACGGCGGCTTCGGCAAGCAGGTCAACGACATGCCGGTCGCCGCCTCCAGACCTCTGCGAGGCGTCGACCAGCACACCGAGCATGTCAACCGTGCGCATGGCGTCGACGGCTGCGTCCACCATGCGCACGTTCATCCGGTGCAGCGGGCGATGGATACCTGGCGTATCCACGAAGACCACCTGGCCCGCGGCGTAGTTGCGCACGCCGAGGATCCGCGTGCGGGTCGTCTGGGGCTTGTCGGACACGATGGCCAGCTTCGTCCCGACGAGGCGGTTGAGCAAAGTTGATTTCCCTACGTTCGGCCGGCCGAGGAACGACACCATGCCGGCCTTCATGGTGGTCCCTCACGCGGGCCGCGCATCGGCGTGGGCGTCGCCCTCGGTCACTTCGGGAGACGAGAGCCGGCTGATCCGCACCTTGCTGATGCGACGGCGCTCGACGTCCAGGACCTCCACGTGCAGACCGTCGACATCCACGCGCTCACCCACAGCCGGCACGCGGCCCAGATGCGTCAGGAGATACCCGCCGACCGTCTCGAAGCCCTCGCGCGCAATCTGCACGTTCAGACGGGAAGCCACTTCGTCGATGTCGACCTTGCCCTTGAAGACAAAGCACCCCCGGCCCTCCTCGACGATCGGCTCGGCCTCCACGTCGTACTCATCGCGGATCTCGCCCACGATCTCCTCGAGCAGATCCTCGATCGTGACGATACCGGCCGTCCCGCCGTACTCGTCGACAACCACCGCGATCTGCGTCTGTTGGCGCTGAAACTGCTTCAGCAGCTCTGGCACGCGCTTGCTCTCGGGCACAATCACGGCCGGTCTCAGCAGCGGGGTGATCGGGCGCATCTCATCGCTCATGTCGAGGGCCACGAGGTCCTTGACGAACACGAATCCGGAGATGTTGTCGAGACTTCCCCTGAACACCGGGAATCTCGAGTACTCCTGCTCCCGAAACAGCGCTCGTAGATCGGCGATCGTCGCATCGTCACGGATGCCGACGATGTCGGGCCGCGGAGTCATGACCTCACGCACGAGGGTGTCTCCGAAATCCACGATGCTCTGAAGAAGCCGGCGTTCCTCGCCGTCGGCGGAGATCTCGTCCTGCTCTGCCGAGTTGCCGCCCGCCACCTCGCTGGCCTGTGCCTGGGCCTCCTCCTGTGCAGGCGCGGGCTGCGACCGGCGGGCCCCGACGGGGCGGCTCATCGAGCGCACGACCGGCCCCATGGCGCGCGCGATGGGCCTGAACGTCGGCAAGAGCAGTTCGAGCGCCCGCTCCGGGTCCCGCCGGACGATCGCCAGGGGAAGCAGCAACTCGATCACGAGCACGAAGAGCACCACACCGATCCCGACAAGCAACAAGCGATCGGCGCCCTCGATCCCGATGGCGCGCGAGAGAAGCGCGGTGACGGCTGCGGTCACCAGACCGAGCAGCAGTCGTACGGGCGCGAACAGTTGAACCGGATCGTCCAGATATTCGGCCAGCGCCCCGGGTCGATCGCTGCGCTCGGCCAGCAGGCGGAGGGTCAGCCGCATCAGCGCGCTGAAGGCCGCCTCGATCGCGCCCAGGTACACGCCGGCGCATGCGAGGAGAAAGATCAGAAGCGGAATCATCGCCGTTCGATCAGGCCTTCGCGCAGACCGCCTCTCGCGCGCAGTCGTCGCTCGACGCGGGCCATCTCGCCCGTGTCGTGCTCGTGATCGTAGCCCAGCAGATGCA
>CAZCEL010000254.1:0-7220 GCA_964497175.1 uncultured Bifidobacteriaceae bacterium | reverse complement strand
GTGCAGCACGAAGTGATGCCGCGCGTCTCGGCAAACGTCTCCTACTTCCGGCGCATCTACGGGGACTTTCAGGCGACCGACAACCGTTTGATCGGGACGAGCGATCACGATCCGTTCTGCGTCACCGCGCCGACCGACGCGCGTCTGCCTGACGGCGGCGGTCAGCGCATCTGCGGCCTCTTCGACCGCACGCAGGCCTCCGTTGGTCTGACCGACAACCTGGTGACGCTCGCCAGCAACTACGGCGACCAGTTCGAGCATTGGAACGGCGTGGACATCACCATGAACGCGCGGCTGGCCAAGGTACTCCTCCAGGGCGGTGTGAGCACCGGAAAGACCTTGACCGACGACTGTCAGATCCGGGCGGATCTGCCCGAGACAAGCGCTACGAACCCGTACTGCCGCGTGGAGACGCCGTTCCTCACCCAGGTCAAGCTGCTCGGCAGCTACACGCTCCCGTACGACATCCAGGTCGCCGGGACGTTCCAGAGCATTCCGGGCCCCCAGATTACGGCGAGCGCCACATACACCAGGGCGCAGTTGGTGAGCGAGCTCGGCCGCAACCTGTCGGTGGCCAGCGTGCAGGTCCCGCTGGTGGTACCTGGCACGCTCTACGGCGAGCGGTTGAACCAGATCGACATCCGGTTCGCCAAGGCATTCAGGAGCGGCGCGCGCCGCATCCAGGTCATGGCCGACGTCTACAACCTCATGAACGGGAACGCCGTGACGACGCAGAGCAACAACTACGGCGCCACCACGGGTGCGGCCACCGGCTCGACGTGGCTCATCCCACAGGCCATCCTGCCGGGCCGCATCGCGAAGTTCGGCGTGCAGGTAAACTTCTGAGGGAGTCGTTCATCGCGGAGTGATCGCCGCGCTGCCGGCCGGAAGCTGGTCAAGACGGCGGTTCGAGGTCAGCGCTCGACTGGTCGGCGTCCCAGGCGCGTGCCCCGTCATCCGACGCGGTCCGCGCCTTTCGTTTTTTGCTCTGGTATGATCGCCCGCCAACGCGTTCCGGGAGGGATCCTCATGGGAATCGTTGCACAGGCCGTCGCGATCGCGTTGGCGCTTCCTGGCGTGCTGACAACGGTGGCTGCTCAAACGGAACGGCCGGGTGGCAGCGAGGCGGCGCGCATCAGGCAGCAGCTGATCGGCAGCTACAAGCTGGTCTGGTACGTCGGCTACGACCAGAATGGCGCGGAGACGAAGTTGCCGTATCGAGTGGGCCAGATCAGCTACGATGCGGCTGGCCGCATGTCGGCGCAGCTCATGCGGGACGCGAACGCGGCTCCGCCCGCGCCACCAGCGGGTGGAACCGGGCGCGGCGGCGGTGCTCCTGGCGGGTACGTGGCGTACTTCGGCCGGTACGAAATCGACGCCGAGAAGCGCACGGTCACTCACCATGTCGAAGGCTCGATCGGCGCGGGCATGGTCGGGGCGGCGATGGTCCGGCATTTCGAATTCTCGCCCGATGGCGAGTCCCTGTTTCTGTCGGTGAAGAGCGGCGATCGGGTCACCGGCAAGCTGCGCTGGGACCGGCATCGGTGACGGCCTCGCGTCGGGGCAAGACGCGCGCAACGGGCATATTGCCTTTGCCGAATACGAGGTCTGTCGCCCTCACACAGGAGCGGTCATGAAGGAATCGAGGAAGCGGTGCGTCGCGTGTCTGGCTGCCTTGCTGACCGCTGCAGCTTTCGCCTCGCCGAGCGCCGAGGACTGGCCCGAGATCGCGGGCCGCGGGCGGCTCGGCGTCTGGAATGAGACCGGGATTCTGGACACGTTCCCGGAGCACGGCCTGAAAGTCCGCTGGCGCACGCCGATCAGGGCGGGGTACTCGGGACCGGCCGTTGCCGACGGCCGGGTCTTCGTCCTCGACTGGGTCGAGACACAACGGCCCCGCGGCACCGAGCGGGCCATGGCGCTCGACGAAAAGACCGGCAAGATCCTGTGGACGCAGGAGTGGACCGCGGATTATCGGGGCATTTCCTGGCCCGTCGGTCCGCGCGCCACGCCCACCGTCGACGGCGGTCGCGTGTACGTGCTGGGCGCCGACGGCAAGCTGTTCTGCCTGCGCGCCGCCACCGGCGAGATCCTCTGGAAGAAGGATTTCGCCGCCGACTACGGCGCCGATCACCTGAAGTGGGCCTTCGACTGGGGATTTGCCAGCTCGCCGCTCGTCGACGGCAATCGGCTCATCTGCTTGGTCGGTGGCAAGGGCGACGCGAAGGTCGTCGCGTTCGACAAGATGACGGGCAAGGAAATCTGGCGCGCGCTGTCGTCCGACTCCGATCTGGGCGTCGCCCAGCCGATCATCATCACCGCCGGGGGCGCCCGGCAGCTCATCATCTGGTATCCCGGCGCGGTCGCGTCGCTCAATCCCGAAACAGGCAAGCAGTACTGGGAAGTGCCGTACAGGGTTGGCGGCTCGATGACCGTCGCGATTCCCGTCCAGCACGGCTCGAACCTCTTCTTCACCACGTTCTATGACGGGCCGATGATGCTGACACTCGACGACACAAAGCCCGCCGCCACGGTCCTCTGGAAAGGGAAGAGCGACAGCGAGATCCAGACTGACGGGTTGCATGCCGTGACAACCACGCCCGTGATCCTCGGCGATCACATCTACGGCATCTGCAGCTACGGCCAGTTCCGCTGCCTGGTGGCGAAGACCGGTGAGCGGATCTGGGAGACGCAGGCGGTGACCAAGGAGCGGGCACGCTGGGCGGCCGGCGTGATCGTGCGTCAAGGCGACAGGCTCTTCATCAACAACGATCGGGGCGAGCTCATCATCGTCAAGCCCAGCCCGTCGGGATATCAGGAGATCAGCCGCACGCACCTCATCAAGCCGACCTCGCCGCCGCAGAACCGGCGGCAGCTGGTGAACGTGAACTGGATGTATCCGGCGTACGCGAACCGGCACATCTACGCCCGCAACGACGAAGAGATCATCTCCGCCTCGCTCGCTGCAGACCGATGATGAGGAAGACGAGAGGCGCCTTGTTGCGGGCGGTGGCGCTCGGCGCCCTGCTCGCGGCGGGAGGTCTCACGATTGCGGCGGCCGCACCCCAGGGGCAGCAGGGGACGAAGATCGTCCGGATGCAGACCCTGAACGTCCGCGACATTCTCTACGTGCTGACGGGCGGCGGCGGCAATACGCTCGCGCTCATGCGCGACGAGGGCGTCGTGCTGATCGACACGAAACTTCCCCTCTGGGGTCGATCCCTCCTCGACACGATCCAGACGGTGACGGACCAGAGGGTGACGATGATCATCAACACCCATTCGCACGCCGATCACACCGGCGGCAACGTCGAGCTGACGACGGCGACCGAGATTGTCGCGCACGAGAACACGAAGGCGAACATGCAGAAGATGGGCGCCTTCGGGGGCGCCAACGCGAAGTTCCTCCCGAACAGGACGGTGACCGAACGGCTGTCGCTGCTGGATGGGTTGGACCGGATCGACCTCTACTACTTCGGCCCGGGCCACACAAACGGCGATCTGGTCGTCGTGTTTCCCGAGAAGCGGCTCGCCCACTTCGGCGACCTGTTTCCTGCCAAGGCGGCGCCCTTCATCGATACGGCCAACGGCGGCAGCGGCGTCGCGTTTCCCGAGACGCTGGCCAGGTCGATTGCCGAGATCAAGGACGTGGTCCGGGTAACCACCGGCCACGACGAGGCGTCCCTGATTCCGGCCAACGCCGGGTCGGGCGCGGCGATCTTCGCGAACCCGCGGACCATGTCGTGGGCCGACCTGCAGGAGTACGCGGATTTCAATCGAGATTTTCTGGCTGCCGTGCGAGGCGCGATGGCCAGCGGCAAGACGGCCGCCGAGGCGGCCAGTTCGCTCCAGCTTCCCGATCGATACAAGGCCTACGACATGCAGCGGGCGAGGGCGAATGTGGAGGCCATCTACCGCGAACTTGGAAAGTAGCGCCGCCGCCACGGGAGAAGAATTGTCTTCCGGGAGCGCGCGAATCGGTTGAGAATAACCGGACCTGCGGCGCGGACGCGCCGATACACACAAAGGAGTGCACATGCGGTATCGAGTGGCAGTTATCACGGCAATCGTGGGAATTCTCGTCGGGGCCGCCAACTGGGTCGGCGCCCAGAAACCAGGCACGCTGACAGCGATGGACTACATCGAAATCCAGCAGCTGTATGCCCGGTACAACAACGCCATCGACGCGGGGGACGGCGAGGCGTACGCGGCCACGTTTACACCTGACGGCGTGTTCAACAACAACGCCGGGCGTGAGGGGCTGCTCAAGTTTGTCGAGCAGTACAAAGGCCAGATGAACGGGCTGGTCAACCGCCATTGGAACACGAATCTGACGATTACGCCCAGTCCGGAAGGCGCCAGCGGGACCGTCTACCTGATGCTCGTGGACGTGAGCGCCCGCCCGCCGGTCATCCGGACCGCCGCACGGTACGAGGACAGCCTGGTAAAGACAGCGCAGGGCTGGCGCTTCAAGAAAAGAACGACGCGCGGCGACACTGCTCCGGCGAAGACGCAGCAATAGGGATCAGCTGCCAACCCTCGTGCTCTGGGTCGCGACGCACTGCCACCGGCCGTCGCGCCAGACGAAGACGTCGATATACCGGAAGGTGACCTCTGTCGGCCGGCCCTGCTTGGGGCCCGTCAGGCGCTTGGTGAACCACACGATGGCCGTGTCGCCGTACACCTTGACGGTAAAGTCGTCCAGTGCGGACGAGTCGACCCGCTGATCGAACGCAGCCGTGAGGGCCAGTTCTTTCGCCTTATCCCCGCGGCTGCCGTCAGCGTAGGTTGCGACGAAGTCGTCGGCGAGGACGCGCTCGATGAAGGGGAGGTCCTTGGCCTGGAAGGCCGCATCCCATTCCCGCTCGAGCTGGATGAGGATCTGCTGATCGGACTGACCAGCGCGCTCCTGCGGACCGGCCGCCGACACTGAGGTGGCCGCAAGGAGGCCGCAGAGGATCGACGCGCGCCGGAGCAAGATCAGACGCCGCCTTCTCGAGTTACTTCGATGTGGTTGTGGTGCGCTGGGCCGCCTCGCGCTCGTGCGCCCGGTGGCCGCTGAGCGTCCCGAACATGCCCTCGTTCCCCTCGTGGCAGGCGTACTCGTAGACGGCTTCGTTCTTCTGCTTCAGAGGAATCATGACCGTCCAGGGCTTCGTCCACGTCGTTGGGTCAGTGATCGTTATTTCGTAGTTGAGGATGCGGGGCCCCACCCGTGTGAATTTTTCGACCAGGTCCAGCCTGTCGCGCGACCCACGGAAATCGCTCTTGGGCGAAAAATTCGTCGTCTCGACCACGAGCGTGTCCCCCTCCCAGCGGCCGCGCGGATCGCCGTTCCACTGGCGGACCTCCTTCGAGAGATGCGGACGGCCGTCGAGCGGGATGATGCGCGCATCGTGCGCCATCTCGCTGAGCATCACGACGTGCGTCTTGCTCTGGAAGATCTGATAGTAGCTGTTGTAGCCGGCGCCGAGCTTGGGGACGCCGAAGTTCACGCAGCGCTCGCCGAGGGGGCGGTCCTCGGGTCCATCGGCCGGGTGCAGTTTTCCGTATTCGACTGCGGCGTCGCGCCGCCGCACGGCTTCCTCGGTGAGCGCCGGGATCCGGCCGTCCGGCGGATCGATGACGAGCGAGGTGCGGCGATCCTCGAAGTCCCGCTCGACGAGCCAGAACTGGTTGTAGTTGCCGGTGCCCGGGTCGTACGAGCCGGGCTTGGTAATCTTTTCGAGCGCCGCGAGCACCAGGCCATCGCCGAACTGTGCGTCGCCGTCGTTTGCCGTGATCTGGGCGGCGACCTTCCTGAGCTCCGCCAGTTCCTGGTCGCTCAGCACCAGTTTGTCAGCCCACTGCTTTGGCCGCTCGAGCGGTGTCGCGTTGTTGTTCGCCCATACGCCCTGCAGGTCCGGCTGGCCGTCCGCCGTGCGGGGAAGAGTCCACGCCTTGGCCGCAGCCCCGCCCGCAGGCGCCGACGACTGGCCCGCGATGCCGGGGCTCGCGAGCGCGACCACGGCGAGGATGACAGCAACGACGCCCATCGGGGCGAGAGAACGATACCGCATGTCCGAAACCGTCCTTTCCGCCCGACATCATACGGGATGCGGGCGAGTCGCAGGTTTCCCGGCTACTGTTGCTTGACGGGCGGCCAGCAGCTCATCGAGAGGTAGTGCACCGCCTGCACGTTGAGTCGCGGCGGCTGGCCGCCGGTTGACGCACCGGCGATGGTGCCAACCACTTCCACCGTGTGGCCGACATGCCAGTCGAGCCGGCTGTCCTTGGGATCGAGGCGGAAGGTCGGCGACGGCCCGCCTCTGAAATCGGTGATCACCAGGTCGGCGCCCGCGCCGGTACCACGTGTGATGCACCCGATCACCGTGATTCGAGTGCCGCCCCCGGCCTGCTGTGCGGTGAGCGCTGTCTCGAGCGCACAGGTCAGGACCGCCGCCGTCGCGGCGAGCCGCCAGGATACCAACCATCGTCTCCTCGTCATCATCTCCCCCTCTGGTCCAACACCCTCTCGCACGCGGCCCGTTTTTGGACCACGGCTTGTCGGAATCGGCGCTTGCATTATATTTTCTGTTGGCAAGAGAGCAAGGGGGGGGATTTATGCGTCCGACGACGAAAGGGTGGGTCCTGGCGATGCTGTCGATGCTCGCCGCGGTCCTGGTGGTCCATCGGGGCAGCGCGCAGACCAAGCCCCCGGCGGCCGAGACGCCGCAGCCAGAGCGGTTTGCGGCGACCACCGTGAACGTGAACCCGGGGGCCGGCGAGCGCCTGTCCATCCGCGTCCTGCGGTGGTCTGCCGACGCCGACCGGGAGAAGCTGACAGCGGTGTTCCGCGACAAGGGCGAGAAGGAGTTCCAGGACGCCCTGGCCGCCGTACCGACCCTCGGCTACATCTGGACGAGCGAGAGCCTGGGCTACTCCCTGCGCTACACCCAGCGCATACCGCTGCCCGACGGGGGCGAGCGCCTCATCCTTGGCACCGACCGAAGGTTGGGCGTGTGGACCCGCGGCAATGTCTGGAAGGGCACGGCCCAGGGCGCGCCGGACTATCCCTTTACCTTCCTGGAAATCCGTCTGAACAGGAAGGGAACCGGACAGGGCAAGATGTCGCTCGGGGCCAGGATCCTCGTCGACCCGGACGCAAAGGGAATCGCCCTCGAGAACTACAGTGCGGCGCCGCTCATGTTGCGCGACGTCCGGCGTGAACCGACCGGCGA
>CAZCEL010000253.1:0-7232 GCA_964497175.1 uncultured Bifidobacteriaceae bacterium | reverse complement strand
GACCTGACCGTCCGGACGAACAACCCGCCCAGGGGGCGGAACGCCCAGATGAGCGTCTTTCTGGCGCCCGCCCCCACCGGGTTCACGGCGCTGCTCTTCGCGGTCCGCGCCGGAAGTCTCGATGGCACCAGGGCCATGCTCGATGCCGGTGCCGACGTCAACGACACGCTCTCGGACGGCCAGAGCGCGCTCGTGATCGCGACCGCGAACGCGCACTGGGAGCTCGCCGCGTTCCTGCTCGACCGCGGCGCGGATCCGAACGCCGCGGGAGCAGGCTGGAACGCGCTGCACCAGGCCGTTCGCAGCCGCCGCCCCAATCTCGGATACACGCCGGGGCCGGTCGCAACCGGCAACCTGGACAGCATCGAGCTCATCAGGAAGCTGATCGCACGGGGCGTCAAGCTCGACGCGCGCATGACGAAGAATGGCATGAAGGACGGGCAGCGCAATCGCGTCAACCGGCTGGGAGCCACCGCGTTCTTCCTCGCCGCCAAGAACACGGACTTCGAGGTGATGAAGGTGCTGGCCGACGCCGGCGCGGACGCACGCATCCCGAGCGCCGACGGCACGACGCCGCTCATGGTCGCCGCCGGGCTCGCGATCTGGTATGTGGGCGAGGACGCCGGATCGCTGCCGGGCCAGGAAGACGAAGTGCTCGAAGCCGTCAAGCTGTGCGTCGCGCGCGGCGATGACGTCAACGCCGCGAACCTCGCCGGCGAGACGCCGATGCACGGAGCCGCGTTCCGGGGCGTCAACGCCGTGGTCGAATTCCTCGTCGCTCAGGGGGCCCGTCTCGACCCGAGAGACATGCGCGGCTGGACCCCGTTCACCGTCGCCAACGGGATCAGCCACGGCGACGTCTTCAAGCAGCAGCCGCAGACCGCGAAGCTCCTTCAGTCGCTAATGGAGGCGCGCGGGCTCTCGGTCGAAGGTCAAGCCGCCGACGGCACCGAGTGCCTCGACTGCATCCAGACGCACGCCGATCAGGCGCAGGCCGCGCTGGAGCGCGATCGGCGCATGGAGGCCGAGTTCGCCAGGGCGGAAGCGGAACGACTGGCTGCGGGCAAGTAAGGTCCCTGGTTCGCCCCCTGCGATTTCAGAAGTAGATCGGAGACACAGATCCGCCGCGCAGGTCAGCCTCGCGCTGCCGACGGGCGTTCGAACCAGCGCTGGAGCCGGCTCGCACCGAATTTCAGGGGCGGCGCCCGTTCAGCCGTCACTACGATGTTTCGCGACGGCCGCCGTTTTCTGATGGTCAACAGACCGCCAACCCGAGCGCCACTCCCGTACAAGTCATCGTTGTACAGAATTGGCAATCCGAGTTGAAGCAGCGCGTTCTCACGCGCTGACGTCAACTCGCGAAAACCCATGAACCACATGGGGTTAGTCGCAGACCTGTTGGCGCGGTCGGCCATGTTGTTCGACCCTGCTCCTGCGTGGTCACCCTCGCCATGCATGCCGTCCGAGTTGTAACTCGCTCGGGGCCAAGGCCAAGGACGGACCAGGGACCAGGGCCCAAGGACCGACAACTGGTTTCACTTCTCCATGCGGACGGTCCGTGCGCCGCTGGACCCGTGTTCGAGCGCCCACGAGAGCCTCGATCGTGCTCCCCGGGCTGGCCTCGAGCGATCAGGGCGCCGCGTCACACAGCGACACCGCATTCGGAGTGAATCATCCTTCCGGCGGCCGCGACGCGCCCGTCCGGCAGCGACGTGGCCGCTTTGGTCATGGCTGAGGTGATGTATCATCGTTGACCGGCCGCTCACCGTCGCCTCGGCCATGGCCGGCACCAGCTGTTCACGGACCATGTCGACTCACTCACATCGGTCGCACAACGAAGGAGGACATGCTGCAATGAAGACGTTCCTGCGCTTCCAGCTCGCACTGGTGGTGGCCGTGCTGACGGCGTTCCAGGCAGGCGCCGCCGCCCATTTCAAACTGCTGGAGCCCGCCTCGTGGATCAACTCGGATCAGCTGGGCGACCCGCAGAAAGTTGGCCCGTGCGGGGGCGACCCGAAGGGACAGAACGACAAGCTGTTGACGAACGCCATCACGAAGGCTACCGGCGGGTCAACACTGCACCTCAAGATCCAGGAAACGATTTTCCATTCGGGCCACTACCGCGTCGCGCTCGCCGTGAACTCGCGGAACGAGCTGCCTGGTGATCCGGTGACCGTCGAAAAATATACCGACAGGGGCGTCTATTCGGTGTGGGGCGCGATCCAGAGTCCGCCGCAGATCCCTGTTCTTGCAGACGGCCTGTTCCCGCACTATCCGGACGAGGGGCAGCCTGCCTCCGCGCGCCCGAAAACGCCGATGGCTCCGTGGGAAGCTGACATTCAGCTCCCGAACATCACTTGCGCCAGGTGCACACTGCAGGTTATCCAGTTCATGGCCGACCACGTCTACAACGTTCCGGGCGGTTACGCCTACCACCACTGCGCGGACCTGCAGATCACGGCCGATCCGTCGAAGCCGATCTCGAAGGGCTGGCCGGGTTCAGGCAAGTAATCAGTCTGATCGCCGACCGCTGCAGCTTCCCTGACTCTTTCCCCGGACGGCGGGGGCTGGCCACGATCTCCGCTCCTCGATTGGACCGCTATGCGGCCCATTACGAGAATTTGTACTCGTTGCGTTGGTCCGGAACGCCGCATGGCGGTCCTAGCGCGCGGAGCGCGCAAAGCCAGCAACGTCCCAACCAGCCGAGGGCGCGGTCCTCACGTCTGTGGGATATCAAGGGCAGCGCCCTTGGCTGGTTCGAGTCTGACGATGCCATGAAGGCCGTTGTCATGGAACGGTACGGCACGCCCGAGGTCCTGGAATTACGAGACGTGGCCACGCCAAAGCCCAGGGCCGATGAAGTCCTCGTCCGCGTGTATGCCGCGTCGGTCAACGACTGGGACTGGGGGATGCTTCGAGGCACGCCGCTCCTCATTCGCATTCTCAATGGTCTCTTCACTCCGAAGGTGCGCATCATTGGCTGCGATATCGCCGGGCGTGTTGAAGCGGCGATCAGACGGGCAAGATCATCATCACCATGGTCAGAGGCACGCTCGTGGTACACCCTCCCTGCCAGGATGGGGACACTCGTGGGAAGTGCCTGCAGGCTCGTGACTGCCGCGTCGCGCTGCGGGCAGATATCGTCAGCTGGGCGCGGCGAGGTCTCGCCGTGGAAAGACCACCAGTGCCCACACCATCGCCATCAGAATGACCGACGAAAGGACGACCATGTCCAAGGGCGCAGCGCGGCCGGTGAGGATGGCTTTCGCTTTGAGGTAATGGAACAGCGAGTACGGCTGGAGCCCTTCCGCCGCGGGCCAGAGGGAACCGAGCACTTCCAGCACGTACATGGCGACCACAATGCCGAGCGTCACGCCGAGCGCCGGCGGGAGCCGGTCGAACGAGACCGACGCCGCGAGCGCGATAGCCGCAAAGGCTCCGAACAGAAGGACGCCGTTCAGCCACAGGAGCGGCAGGTTCCTGAACACCAGCTCCTCGACCACGCCCGCAAAGCTCGCCCCGCTGATGCTGCCAGCCAGCAGTGCCGCGATGGTGACGGCGATGAATCCGAACGAGGCCGTCAGCAGACTGAGATAGAGCGCTCGCCGGGACACGGGCCGCGCCAGGGCGACCTCGAGCGTGCCCCGTTGCCGCTCGCCGGCGACTGCCGAGGCCGAAAAACCCACCGCGAACACCGACGTCAGAATGATCGCGATGGGATGGATGAAGCCGAGGGCGATCGAACCGGAGAGGCTGAACACGTCTCCGCCGCCGAAGCGGGCAAACTGCTCCGGCAGCAACTCGCTCTCCATGAGCGCCGTGAACTGAGAGCCGAACCGCGCATAGACGACGGGGAGCAGGAAGCCCCAGACGGTCAGCCCGATCGAAACGACCGCGAGTTTGGTCCGCTGCACACGCCAGGTATGCCGCAGCAGTGCACCGTTCATGTGGCCTCGGCCTCATCGTAGAACTCGAGGAACGCGTCCTCGAGACGCGCGGGCTCGATGGTGAGATCCACGACCGCCGCGTCAGCGATGGCCGCCAGGAACGGACCGACGCTCCCCTCGACACGACACGTCAAGCACCCATTGCCGTGCTCGACGTTCGTGATCCCGGACACCTTCTCGAGCCTCGGGGGCGGTCCGCTGAATCGCATCATGATGCTGCGCTTCCGCCGAGCCAGGACGCCGGCCGTCTCCTCCAGCGCCACGAGGCGTCCCTCGCGGACGATCGCCACGCGATCGCAGACGCGTTCCACCTCGGAGAGCACGTGTGACGAAAAGAAGATCGTCCGACCCTCGGCCTTGAGGGTATCGAGGATGTCATAGAACGCCCGCTGCATGAGCGGGTCGAGCCCCTCGGTCGGCTCGTCAAGAATCGCCAGCTCCGGATCGTGCTGAAGGGCCTGGACGATGCCAAGCTTCTGGCGCATGCCGCGCGAGTAATCTCGTACGGGCCGCCGCAACGTGCGCGCCGACAGCTCCAGCCGACGGCACAGTTCCACGCGCCGCGAGGCCGGGCGGCCGCTCAGCGCGCCCAGGTACTCGAGCAGCTGTTCTCCCGTGAGCGTGTCGTAGAGCGCGATGCCGCTGGGCAGGTACCCCAGCCGCCGGCGTATCTGCACGCTCTCGCGTACCGTGTCGAGTCCGAGCACGCGCCCCTGTCCGGCGGTCGGATGAAGAAACCCGAGCAGCAGGCGAATCGTCGTGCTTTTCCCGGAGCCGTTGGGCCCCAGGAACCCGAACACTTCGCCCTCGCGAACGGCGAGATCGAGCGATTCGAGCGCCCGGATGGGTGCCGACGTCGACCTGCGGAGGCGGGCCAGTACGGACCCGACCCGCCCCGATCGATGTCCGTAGTACTTGGTGAGACCGACAGTCTCGATCGCGTGCACTCGCCTTCATTCTATTGAAGTTCCAGATTTCGACCCTCACATCGGAGATGGCACACTGGATCCGAGCAGTCTCGCACGCCTGACATCGCCGTTGGCAGCGGGCGTTGGTGTCCCATATCCGGCGATTCTCGTCTGCGTGTTCAGGAAATTCCCCATTCGTACGTTCGGTTGTCATTGTTCTGGCCAATCTGTCGGATCTCAGGCACACCAGAGCGAGGGCCCGCGAGACGGTCGACGGCCAACTCCGGCCTTGTTGATGGCTTGGAACACGCGGCCCTCCCTGACGGCGGCGGTGGTCCGCGCGTCAACCGGTCCGTCGACAGATACACCGTGGTGGAAACCGGTCGTCCTATCTCGAGCGGACGACGCCCGTGCCGGAATGCCGGAGAAACGTAAAGTGGCCGTAAGTGTCCTTCAGGTCGAGCCGGATCGCCGCCGTCGCCTTCGTGGTTCCACTGCCGATCTCAGCCGTGTCGAACTCATGGTGTCCTCCGCGTGATTGGGACGTAGTATCCGTCCGGATCCCTGTGTGAACACTCATTTGTTTGAGTGTTCGGGTTCACGTGCGGCTCCTCTTGGACGGGAGCGCAAGCCCTCTTCAATGCCACGTCGAAATCGTCGGCGCGGATGAACAGGAGGAGCCCGTTGCCCCAAGCGACCAAGGCCCATGGACCGACAAGTGGCATTCCTTACGGTCCGACTCCCCCGCTCAGCCGCTCCGTCAACTCGCCGAACCGTCGCCGGCTGACCTCCAGCCGCGTGCCGTCACTCAGCGTCACCTCGCCCTGCCCGCCGCCAAGCGGTGTGACATCGCGGACCGCGTCCAGATTGACGATCGCCGCGCGCGAGATTCGGAAGAACTGCCGGGGATCGAGCCGCGCCTCGAGGTCGTTGAGCGTAGGCTGCATCCAGTAGTGCTGGCCCGCCGCCTGCAGCTTCGTCAGCCCGCCTTCGGACAGGAACCCCAGCACCTCCGCGCTCGGCACGACGCGAAACGCCGTGCCGCGGCGGGCGAGGAAACGCGTCGGGACTCCGCTCACGCGCACGGCCCGGTCGAGTGCCTGATCGGCATCCGGCATGGCCCCGCGCACGCGGTCCAGCGCCTTCTGCAGGCGGGCGCGGTTCACGGGCTTGAGCAGGTAGTCGACGGCGTTCAGCTCGAAGGCGTCGACCGCATGCTGCTCGAATGCCGTGCAGAAGATGATGCGCGGGCGCGGCGCGCCAAGCGACGAGGCCACCTCCAAGCCGCTCCCGCCCGGCATCTGGATGTCGAGGAACACGACGTCGGGAGCCAACGACGCAATCTGCTCCATCGCGTGCTCGCCATCGTCGGCTTCGCCGACAATCTCGACGTCGCCAGCTTCCGCCAGAAGCCGTCGCAGCCGCTCGCGCGCCGGCTCTTCGTCGTCCACGAGCAGCACGCGAAGCATCACAGGACCCGGGCAATCACCAGCGTGCGGTCGTCCTCGGCCGGCGCCGATCCGCTCCACCGCTCGACCTCCGCCACCACGCGCGCGACGATATCCGCAGCAGGCAGGTGGGCGGCGTCGCGGACCGCGCGTGCCAGCGACTGGATCCCGAACGGCTCACCCGACGCGTCGACGGCCTCGGTGATGCCGTCAGACGAGATAGCCAGCACGTCGCCCTGGCCCAGGCCAACAGCCTCTTCGTTGAAGGTGGCGCCGGCCGTCCAGCCGATGACGGGCCCCGTGGCGCTCAGCTCGCGGGTCGAGCCGTCCGCACCGACGATGATCGCCGGTGGGTGTCCGGCGCTCGCGTATCTGAGCCTTCCGTGATCGCGCTCGAAGACGGCAAAGAACACGGTCGCGAACCGGTTTCCTTCCATGGTGCCGACGGTCAGGCCGTTCAGCGTGCGCAGGAGGGCCGCGGGGTCGTGAGTGCCACCCTCTGCGACCGCCCGCATGCGCGCCTGGAGCGCGGCCACCAGCAGTCCGGCATACGTGCCTTTGCCTGATACGTCGCCCAGCGCGAGCCCGGCGCATCCGGCGCCGAGCGTGAGGAAGTCGTAATAGTCGCCGCCGAGGCCGTGTGCCGGCTGGCAGGTGCCGGCGCAATCGAGCCCGGCAAGCGTCAAGGCGGCACCGGGCATCAGCCGCTCCTGCGTGCGGACTGCCTCGCGTTCCTCACGTGCCTGCCGGCGCTGCTCCTCGATCTCGCCGGCCACGCGGCCGACGGTTCGTCTCAGGCGCTCGGTGTTGACCGGCTTGAGCAGGTAGTCCACCGCCTGATGCTCGAAGGCATCGATGGCGAACCGGTCGAAGGCCGTGCCTGTCTCTTATACACATCTGACGCTGCCGACGATCTTACGCGTGTAGAT
>CAZCEL010000252.1:2195-7244 GCA_964497175.1 uncultured Bifidobacteriaceae bacterium | reverse complement strand
CCTGCGCCGGATGGACCTTCGGGCCTCCCTCCCCGCGACGCAACGAGCGGCCCCCGTACTACATGACGGCAAACATCAACCGGGCCAACGGGCCGGAAGACCGCTCGCTCGGCGAGCGGTGCATGTCGGCCCAGCTGCCCGATTTTGGCGGCTTCCGCCGGATCGTGCAGTCGCCTGGATTCGTATCGATCTTCTATGACGTCGGACAGGGTCAGGGATGGCAGCGCATCGTGCCCATCACCGGCGCCCCGCACGTGCCCTCACACGTCCGCGGATGGTGGGGCGACTCGCGCGGGCGCTGGGAGGGCGACACGCTGGTCGTCGACGTCACGAACTTCTCGGCCAAGACGGACTACCAGGGATCCCGCGAGTCGCTTCACCTCGTGGAACGCTGGACGCGGCTCGACCAGGACACGCTCGAGTACTCCGTCACAATCGAGGATTCGACGACGTGGACGAAACCCTGGACCGTCAAGCAGGAACTGACCAGGCAGGACGAACAGGCCAATCGGATTTACTACGAGCCCCGGTGTCATGAGGGAAATTACGGCTTGATTGGCGTGCTCACCGGGGGGCGCGCGGTCGAAAAGGCGTTCGCGGAAGGGCGCGGACCCCATCCAGCCGCTATCGACATCTTTTCGGCCGGGCCGACCTTCTTCGCGGAAGAGGATATCGATCCGCTGGCCGGCGGCGGCTAGACTAGATCGAAATCACGAAGACGACTTTATCTAGGCGTTCAGCTTCGTGTCTTCGTGTTTTCGTGGCTCGATCGGGTTCGCGAGATGATTCCAACCAGTGGGCTGTGGGGTAGGCTCACCTCCGAGGCGTTCCCTCGGGCAGCGCGAAGACGTAGATGCCGTGCCCGCCTTGGGCCGGCCGCCTCTTCTCAGGCGTGAAGCCGGCGGAAATGTTGCTCCACATCGAAGGATCGCTGCCCGCTGGAACCGCAAGGTACTGCCGGCCGGCCACGGCGTAGGTAATCGGGAATCCCGTCACCGAGCTGGGCAGCCGTGTCTGATACAGGATCTTGCCGGTCGCCGCATCGTGCACGTACAGGTACCGGTCCCAGTCCCCGACAATGGCCAGGCCGCCGGCTGTTGTCAGCACCGCGCTGTCGATGGCGGTGCGCGTACGGCGGCGCCACAGGATCCGGCCGTCGACGTCCATCGCGAGGAACTCGCCGACGCCGTCCGGACGCTCGGGATGCATCGTGTTCGTCCGGCTCGACTGTCCCACGCCCCCGCCGCCTTCCACGCGCGCGGGGCCGGGTCCGAATGTCGCCTTTTCGCAGGTGATGTTGAGCGGAACGTAGAACGCGCGGGTCTCGGGATGGTACGCCATCGCCCGCCAGCTCTTGAAGCCGGCGACGCTCGGACAGAATTCGAGTTCGATGCCTTCCCTGGGAATCATGCCGGGTCGATAGGTGACCTTGCCTGTCGCAGGATGCACGTCGAGGATGGTCTGGTAACCGAGGTCGTACGCGGAGAGAAATCGTCCGTCCGTGCGATCGATCTGCCAGAGAATCCCAAGCTTGCCCATCTTGAACAGCGAGCGTCGCCCCGCGTGATCGACGAGCACGTTCTCGAACGTCTCATCCATGTCGTGCGTTTCAGCTGGCAGCAGTTGCTTGTACCAGACAATCCGGCCCGTCGCCGGGTCGAGCGCGAGCACGCTGTTGGTGTATAGCGCGTCACCGTCGTGGCCGCGCTGGGCGCGCGTCCAGGGCTTCGGCTGCGCGGTTGCCCAGTAGATCAGCCCGGTCTGCGGATCGTAGCTGCCGGCCGTCCAGGCGTCTCCACCGGCCCGAAACATCAGCGGTGTGTCGCCCCAGGTGTCGCCGCCAGGCTCGCCGGGACGCGCAATGGTTGACGTGCGCCACCGTTCCTTGCCGGTCCGGGCGTCGTGGGCCACGATGAAACACGGCTCGGGCTTGAATTGCTCGCACCCGTTGACGCTCGACACGACGCTGCCGGCAACGACGATGGGCCCGGCAGTGTAGGTGAAGCCCTGCTCGGGATTGCCGGCACGCACGTTCCACACTTCCTTGCCGGTCTGCGCATTCAGCGCCACGACGCGGGCATCCATCGTCGTCAGGTAGATCTTGTCGTCGTAGATTGCGATGTTGCGCGTCGTCACGATGGCCCGCGGCTTGGCGCCGCCCAGATCCTGACGGTACTGCCAGAGAAGCTCGCCCGTTGCGGCATCGAGCGCCTCGACGATCCCGAACGGGCTCGGGACATACATGACGCCGTTGTACACGAGCGGATTGGGCTCCGGTCGGCCGGCGGCGGGGAGCGCCCACGACCAGGCGAGCTGGATCTGGTGCACGTTCTGCCGGTTGATCTGGCTGAGCGGGCTGTAGCCCCATCCGTCGAGGGTGCGCCGCCAGTGTATCCAGTCGCCGGGATCCGGCTTGAGCAGCATGGCGTCGGTGACCGGCCTGAATGCCGGTACCTGTGCCGAGACCATCCATCCGCTGGTGATGATGGCAGCCGTCACGACGACTCGCCGAAGCATGTTGATGGTCATGTGCGGGATCTCATCACAGGTTGCGCGCCTCACAACGGACACCGGCCGGGGAGTTGTCAGCAGGTCACCGGCGCTCGCCGGGGCGTGTCCTGTCCATAAACCGTGCGATGTCGAGCAGCGACTCGATGTTGCGGAAATTTCCCTCGTGGCACGCGAACTCGTAAATCCGCTGGCTGCTCCGGTGCATCACGAGCACCGCCGTCCATGGCCTCGTCCAGACGGTCGGATCCTCGACCGTGAACCGGTATTCCATGGTGCTGGCGTCCATCCACGTGAAGCGCTCGACGACGTGCAGGTTCTCGTCGGATCCACGAACGCTGGTCTTGTTGGAGAAGTTGACCGTATCGACCACGAGCGTGTTCTGATCCCACCGTCCGCGCGCATCTCCCATCCATTGCCGGATGCGACCGTGCGGGCGCCCGTCCATGGGTACGATGCGGGCGTCGTGAATGTTCTCGTTGAAAATAACGATGGCGTCGCGCGTCTGAAAGAACTGGATGTTGTCGTTGTAAGGCGACGGCAGCATGGGTGGCCCGGCGTTCTGCCACCACAGGCAGCGCGCGTTCAGCGGAAAATCCTCCGGGCCTCCAGGACTCGCGGCGGTCCTCTGTGCCGCCTGTCGCGCGGCTGCAGAGCGGCGCTCGGCCTCCCCGGTCAGCGGCGGCAGCCGCCCGTCAGGAGGATCGACGATCAGGGACGTGCGCCGGCGGTCCAGGCGGCCGGTGCCGGCATCCCACCAGTCGTAGCCGTTGGCGCTGTTCGCGGACTGGCGTTCAACCGTCTGCCGCTCGAAGGCCGTCGCTTCCGCCTCGGTGAATACGGCCGCGTCAACGCCGCGCGGCCGTTCGAGCGGCGTCATTGTTGCGAAGTTCCAGGTCAGACCCTGGAAGTCCGGATCGCCCCAGGCCGTTCGAGGCATGGTCCGCTCGTCCGCCCTCGGCGTCTGGCTCTGGGCCGGAGTACTACCGGCACCCGAAAACCAGACGGCCATCACGACGGCTGACAAGGCGACGGCGACTGCGCGAGTGGCCAGCAACGTCCCCTCCTCCCTCTGCGACCGCGCGACTACCTGATGGCAAACAGCGTGTTCTGTCCGCGCAGATAGATCTCACCGTTGGCAATCGCCGGCGATGCGATGAACGTTTGTCCAGCCAGGGTGTTGGTGGCCAGGACCTCGAAGGTCGGCCCAAGTCGAACGACCACGACATCATCTGCCTCGGTGGCAAGATACAGCTTGCCGTTCGCAGCGACGGGCGAGGACTTGAACTGATACGGCTTCGGCAGGCGCTGCTGCAGGTAGTGGGGCTTGCCCGTTCTTGCGTCGAGGGCGGACAGCATCCCTGAGTCCGTGAGGATGTACAGGATCCCGTCGTGCAGCACCGGCGACGGCGTGTACGAGTTGCCGCGCTGGTTCTCCCAGACGACGGCGTCGGTCCCGGTGAGGTCGCCCTCGCGGCCCAGGCGGATGGCCATCAGGTTGGGATTGCGAAAGCCGCTCATCACGAAGACCAGCCCCGCGTCTGCCACGGGCTGCGGGATCGTGTTCTGGCCGAGGCCGCGCGCCCACCAGATTCGCTTCCCTGTCTCGAGGTCGTAGCCCACGCTCTCCCGCGTCGCCGAGACGATGACCTGCTTTCGGCCGTTCACGGTGGTGACGTATGGCCCCGACCAGTTCGTGCTGCCCTGCCGCGGGGCGCGCCAGCGCTCGCGGCCCGTGTGCTTGTCGAGCGCCACCAGGAACGAGTCGCGTTCGTGGTCGAAGACGACGAGGAGCGTGTCGCCCTCGATCCACGTCCAAGCGCCCTCGCCGAAGGTCATGAACATCGTCAGGCGGCCGAGCTCCTTCTGCCAGGCGAGCCGGCCGTCGAGCGTGTAGGCGTAGAGCCCGCGCGAGCCGAAGAAGGCGTAGACATGTGTGCCGTCGGTGACCGGGGAGTTCGAGGCGAAGCTGCCGTACGCGGGGTGATACGACTCGTGCGGCGTGTCGGTTCGCGCGATGCGCTCCCAGAGCAGCTGGCCGGTCTTCCGGTCGTAACAGAGGACGAGGAAGCGGTGTTCGACGAGTCGCGCTCGCGCCACGGCCGCGTCAACCGGTACGGCGGTAGTCAGGAAAATGCGATCGCCCCACACGACCGGCGACGAGAACCCGCGTCCGGGAACCGCCGTCTTCCAGCGGATCCCGTCGGTGTCGTTCCAGCGCAGCGGCGCATCGCCGCGTCCCACGCCGGTTGCCGAGGGTCCGCGCCAGTACGCCCAGTCGCCGTCGGCCGCCGTGACGAACGATCCTGCGAGGATGAGGGCGGGCACGAGCAGCACGAGACGTCGCATGCCCGATACGGTAACACGACCCGGCTGACGTGATCGAACCGGGTGGCCCGGATTAGAACATCAGCCGCACGCCGGCGCGTAGCAGGCGCGGTTCCAGCCAGGCGTCTGGCAGAAAGAAATTCGGACCGGAGCCAATATTGACGCCTCTTGCGATGCCCTGATTGTTCACGTTGAACACGTCGGCGAACAAGC
>CAZCEL010000252.1:0-2095 GCA_964497175.1 uncultured Bifidobacteriaceae bacterium | reverse complement strand
TTGACGCCTCTTGCGATGCCCTGATTGTTCACGTTGAACACGTCGGCGAACAAGCCCGGCGTTCCGACCGTGGGCGCGGGTTTCCAGAACGCGTTGTTGTAGCTGCCCACCGTCCGCGACCAGGTGTACGAGGCCTGGAACGCGACACCGCGGGCGTAGCGCTTGCTCGTTGACGGACAGTTATACGCACATTAAACTGTGCACCATGACGCTCCGAAGGCGCGTGAAGCGAATCGGTGGAAGCCTGGGCGTCCTGCTTCCCAGGGACTTCGCCGCGGCGATGGACGTGAAGGCGGGGAGTGAGGTTCGTCTGACCCTGGTCGGGAACCAGGTCGTCGTGGAGCCCGCCGGCGGCAGTCTCGACGAGGGGGCCTTTCGAAGGGCATTCGCGGCCGTCTTGCGCCGTCATCGACGGGGATTCGGCATGCTCGCCGAATACGACCGAGGCGACTGGCGGCCGTCGCCGCGGTGAGGCGCGGGATCCGCTTCCTCACGGCCGAGCAGGTCGTCGCGATGCACGAGGCGCTGCTCGATCGGTTCGGCGGCCTCGCGGGTGGGGGTCCGCGCGGGGAGTCCTACGAGGGCGTGGAGGCAGCCGTTCAGGCGGTCAAGAACTCGTACTACGAAACGGTAGAGCAGCTGGCTGCCGCCTACGCGGTCTACGTCGTTCAGGGGCACGTCTTCCTCGACGGAAACAAGCGAGCCGGCGCCGCCGCGATGCTGACGTTCCTTGAAGCTAATGGGGTGTCGGTCAGGATCCCGCCCGACGAGCTCGCGTCGATGATGATCGATCTCCAGATCCGTTCCGAGGCGGGGGAAGACGCTGCCCGGCTCATCTCCGGTGTCGCGTCGTTGCTCGCCGCACGTCGCGCGAAACGAAAGCCTTGAAGGCGCCTCCGTGCGCGAGGGTGACAGACATCGGACCCCCTCTGCCCTCAGGTCGAGTCCGCTCGCGTAGTATTGTCGTGATCGCGGGACCCGGTGGACCACGCAGGCATTCCAGCTCCCGCCAGCTCTTCGGATTCGACCAACACCCTGCTCGCGCGCGCGCGCCAAGGCGATCGGGCCGCCGTCGACGCCCTCTTCGCGCGCTGCGTGCCACGGCTGCTTCGGTGGGCGCACGGCCGGCTGCCCGGGTGAGCGCGCGACCTGGCCGACACCCAGGACGTTGTCCAGGAAGCCGTCCTGCGGACGTTTAAGCATCTGGAGACGTTCGACGCCCGCGGCGAAGGGGCCCTGCAGGCCTATCTGCGCCAGGCGGTCATGAACCGCATTCGCGATCACATTCGTCGCGTCGGCCGCCGTCCCGCTCTGACCGAGCTCGATTCTCACCATGAGGATGCCGATCGTACCGGACCGGATGTCCCTGTCGCCCGATGACCGTTACATTGCCTACGATGCGCAGATTCGTGCGGACGCGTTCGACCGCGACATCTACATTCTCGACGCGCACACCGGCAACCAATGGGAGCTTGGTCCGTCGCCGAGCGAAGAGACCACCCCCTTGTGGTCGCCGGACGGGCGGGCGCTCGTGTTTCTCAGCGACCGCAACCGCAACCCGTCGCTGTGGATGGTGCCGGTTGACAGCGGCCGCCCCCAAGGGTCGCCACGGCTCGTCAAAGACGACGTCGGACGCGTCTGGCTGCACGGGTTCACGGCGGCCGGCGTCCTGCACTATCAGGGGTCGTCTTCCAACGGCAAGGCCAGGTCGTCGCCGTTGACCCGAACAGCGGCCGTGTGATGCGCACCATCGGTGCGAGCAAGCAGACAGCCGCGTCGTGGGATGGCCGCTCCGTCATGTTGCGACATCAGAATGGACGGATGGTGCTCGTCGATCTCGGGTCGGGAGCGACGCGCGAATGGCACGACGCAGGGATCGAGTCGCCAGGCGAGCACTTCATGGCGCCTCACACCCCAGGCGTGGCCCACGTTGCCAATCGCAAAGGCGTCACGCGAGGACACCGCGACGCCGCTTCACATTCGCCGGCTGGATCAGATCGACCCTGTACCCGTTCGCGGGACCGAGGGCGCGTCGAGCCCGTCGTTTTCCCCTGGAACTGTCTCTTATACACATCTCCGAGCCCACGAGACTAGG
>CAZCEL010000251.1:0-7261 GCA_964497175.1 uncultured Bifidobacteriaceae bacterium | reverse complement strand
CTCCGATTCTCGTCCACACCACACGCGGTGACGGCCGCCGACGAGGTCGCGATCAGAATGGCGAGGGTGAACGCGCGGGCCATACGATATTCTACCGTGATGACTCGCGCGGTCGACCTCGCCCGCGATCTGCAGCACAGCTGCTCTCTGTCGCTCGGACCGCTCGCGGACGCCGCCGAACGGCTCGGCGCGACCGCGATGCGCGCGGCACAGGGACTCTGGCGACGCGACGCCGGCGTCTGGACGAGCGACCTCGCGCTTCAATCGAGAATCCGGGAGCGTCTCGGGTGGCTCGACTCACCTGGACGAATGGCGGAGGCGGAGCAGCTCGGCCCCATCGAGGAGATCGCCGCGGGCGCCATCCGTGATGGGTTCTCCGACGTCCTGCTCATCGGCATGGGCGGCGCCGGCCTCACGTCGGAAGTGCTGCGGGGCGTCATCGGCGTTTCGGAAGGGCACCCGCGCTTCTCGATGCTCGATTCGACCGACCCGGCCGCGATCAGGCTCCAGAGCACGCCACCGGATCGCACGCTCTACATTATCGCCAGCAAGTCGGGCACAACCGTCGAATCCACGACCTTGTCCGCGCATTTCGAGGCAGAGGTGCGAGCCCGGTGCGGCGAGGCGTGGCGCGATCACTTCGTTGCCATCACCGACGAGAGCACGCCGCTAGCCATCCGGGCACGCGCTGAACGTTTTCGGAAGGTCTTCATCAACCCGGCGGACATTGGCGGACGCTTTTCGGCGCTTTCGTTGTTCGGCCTCGTTCCCGCCGCCCTCATGGGCCAGGATGCCGGAGCACTGCTTCGTTGGGCTCAGGCCATGCTCACCACCATGGCGGCAGGGCTGGCCGATGGCTCCCGAGTCGCCGGCGTGGACCTCGGCCTGTTCATCGGCGCGGCCGCCATCACCGGCTGCGACAAACTCACTTTGATTCTACCGCCCCGACTCGAAGCGTTCGGCTCGTGGGTCGAGCAACTCGTCGCCGAGAGCACAGGCAAGAACGGCGTCGGTGTCGTGCCAATCGTGGGCGAGACTCCCGGGAGACCCCACGAGTACGGCGAGGACCGCTGCTTCGTGCATGTGCGACTGAGTCAGGACCCCGGACAGGATAAGTGGGACGAAGCCGTCGATCTGCTCAGAGCCGAGGGTCGGCCGGTCGCGGTCATCAACGTCATGGATGGGACGGCCGTGGGCGCTGAATTCGTCCGGTGGCAGGTCGCGACGGCCGTCGCAGGAGCCATACTCGGGGTCAACCCCTTCGATGAACCAGACGTTCAGCGGGCGAAGCTTGCGACCAGACGCTGCTTGGATCGGTTTCAGGGGGAGGGCCGCCTGCCGGTGGACGACCCTGACATGATTCTGGAAACGGGTGCAACCCTGACGCTCAGCCGCACCGCCCGAGGGGCGCTTGACGGCTCCCCCGCCCACCGATTGCTGACCCTGACCCGGCGTGGCGACTACGTCGCGATCCTGCCCTATCTGGGTCCGGACCCTGGCTTGCGACTGGCTCTGGACCACTTTCGGCAACTGGTGCGCGACAAGAGCCGGGCGGCGACGGTGCTCGGCTACGGACCACGATATCTGCATTCGACGGGGCAGCTGCACAAGGGCGGCCCCGACACCGGACTCTTGGTCATCATCACAGCCGTACCCGAGGCCGACATCGAGATTCCAGGCGAGTCCTACACGTTCGGGACTTTGGAGCTGGCACAGGCACTCGGGGATTTTGCCTCGCTCGACGAGCGGGGCCGCCGGGCTCTGCACGTGCACCTGCCGGCGCCCGACCGACAGGCGCTGACCCAGATGCTTGAATTGCTGGCAGAATAGCGATCGTACTCCCCCGTGTCCCGTTCCACGACCCTGCCACCGCTTCTCGCCCGCGCGACCGCCGAACTCGAGCGCGGCCGCGGCGCGGAGGCGGCGCGGCTGCTGGCGCCCGTGCTCGCTTCGCCCAGCCTCACGCGGGACGAAGAGCTCGCCATTCGGATAGCGCTCACGGAGGCCTGGCTTCTCCAGGATGACGTCGAGCAGGCGGCGGCCGCGCTGGGGCGAGCCCCCGACAGTATCCGGGAGACGGTCTCGGCCGCGCGGCTCTCGACGCTCTGGAGGCTCCACGGCCGTCTCGCCGCGGCACGCGGCGAGCCATCGCGCGCCATCGCCCTGCAGGGCCGCTCGCTCAAGCATGCCGAGCTGGCGCACGAGTCCCGGGCGATCGGCCTCGCTCACTATGAGCTGGCCCATTGCTATCGCAAGGTTGGCGACGTGGCGATCGTGCGCGAGCACATTACCAAAGCGGCGTCCGCTCTGCAGGCAGCCGGCGACCGTCGGCATCTCGCGCTCATCCACTCGCTCTCCGGCATCGTCCACGCGCAGCTCGGGCGGTACGAGGAGGCGATGACCGCGCTGCGCCACGCCGAGCGCCTCGCGTCGCTCGTCCAGGCCGACGACGTGGTCGCGACCGCGTGCGGCAACCAGGCCAACGTGTTGATGCTCCAGCATCGCTATGAGCAGGCCCGAGCCCTGGCCGAGCGGAGCGTGTCGATTCACGAAGCGCACGGCTCGGGACATGGACTTGCGGTCGCGCTGGCGACGCTCGGCCAGATCTCGGTGCGCCTCGGCGATATGAACCGCGCGGAAGCCGAGCTCCATCGCGCACTCGAAGTCCGCAGCCCAATCCAGTTTCACGAAACCACGGGCGCCGTGTTCGATACCCTGGCGCAAATCCACCTCGTGCGCGGACGCTACGACGAGGCTCGCGAGTATCTCGAGCGTGCAAGCGACGCGTATGGCGCGTACGGCAGCGAGACCAGCCACTGGTACGAATGGTCGGTGCGTGTGCTGAACGCCCGGCTGGCCCTCAAGCGTGGCGCCCTCGACGAGGCGGTCGGACTGGCCACACAGATTCTTCAGGCCGGGGCGCCGCCCCTTGACTCGCTGCAGGCGATGCTCATCGCCGCCGAAGCGCTGACAGCGGCTGGTCGAGTTGAAGAGGCCGACGATCGGCTTCGCGCGGCGGCCGACGCCCTGGATCCGAGGGTTGCCCCGCAGACCTGGGGCGAGTTCCTTCGCTTGCGCGGGACACTTCGCCTGCAGCAGCACGCCGACGTCGAGGCGTACCACGACTTCGCCCAGAGTGCCACTGTTCTCGATCTCCTGGGCGAGCAGTACCAGGCGGCACTCAGCAGGCTCGCCATCGGTCGGCTCCTTGGCAGCGGCGGCGCGACCCAGGCAGCTGTCCCCTATCTCGACGAGGCCCTGGCCGTCTTCGTCCGGCTCGGGGCCGAGCGCGATGCCCGCGAAGCCGAGGCCCTTCGATCCACGCCGACTTCTGGCACGGGCGGCGGGATCGCGCGGCTCCAGCAGGACGCCGACTCGGCCATCGTGGCGCGGATCGTCGGAGCCGCGGCCCTTCCGGAATTGCTGGAGCGCGAGACAGCGGCGGCGCTGACCGAGGCGACCGGCGGCAGGCCGTCAGTGGTGTTCGTCGAGCTGCCGGCGGACGCCGTACGCGTGATCGCTCGCGCCTCGTGCGACGGCGACACGGCATTGGCGCTGGCCCGGTCCTGTCTCTCGGAGCCGGGCCGTTGCAGGGAACGGTTCTGTCAGGCCCTGGGGCGCGCCGGAGACGGGCCGCGTTACTGCGCCGTGGGAGGAGACGAGCCGCTTGGTGAACCGCAGGCTCGCCGCCTCGAGATGATCGCACTCGTGGCACGCCAGGGGCTGGACCTGTGTGCGGCGCGAGATCGGTCCGTGGTCGACCCGGGGGCGCCTCTCGAGGGCTCGCTCGAGCCGCTGCTCCCGGGCTTCCTGTGCGCCAGCGCCGCCATGTCGCGCGTGGTCGAGCAAATCCAGCGCCTCCAGACCAACGACCTGACGGTGCTCATCACGGGAGAAAGCGGAACAGGCAAGGAACTGGTTGCCCGCGCCATCCACAGCGGGTCGCATCGAAGCGACGCGACCTTCCTGCCGTACAACTGCACCACCACGGGACGCGATCTCGCCGACAGCCAGCTCTTCGGCCATCGGCGCGGCGCCTTCACCGGGGCCGTGTCCGATCAACCAGGCCTGGTGCGCACGGCGAACGGCGGCACGCTCTTTCTCGACGAGATCGGCGATCTACCGCTCGACGTCCAGCCCAAGCTCCTCAGGTTCCTCGAGCAGTCGGAGATCATGCCCATTGGCGAGACACGCCCCCAGCGGGTGGACGTTCGCGTGCTGGCGGCCACCAACGCGGACCTCGAGCAGCGCGTCGCCGAGGGCCGGTTCAGGGAAGATCTCTACTACCGGCTGAGCGTCATCCGCATCCACGTGCCGCCGCTCCGAGACCGCCGGGAGGAAATTCCACACTTGAGCACGTACTTCCTGCACGAAGCCGCCGAACGTCTCGGCAAGCCGGACGTCACGCTCAGCCCGGAAGTGCTCGACGTCTTCGCGCAGTACTGGTGGCCGGGCAACGTACGGCAGCTCCGGAACGAGATTCAACGGGCGGTGGCGCTCAGTCCCGCCGGTGGCACGGTCCAGCCCGTGCACCTGTCACCCGAGGTCGGATCCACCCGCCTGTCCACCGCTAGTTCACCCGGGAAGCGGGGTCTGGCGATGCCGACCAGCCTGGCGACCGCCGTGGAGCAACTCGAACGCGAAGTGATTCAGGCCGCCCTCGACAGGAGCGGCGGCAATATCGCCGAGAGCGCACGGACGCTGGGACTGACACGCCGCGGTCTGTACCTGAAGCTCCGACGGCTGGGCCTGGGCGCTGACGCTGGCGTGGGACCCGCCTGACCTGGATACTTACTTGCCAGTATCATCCGCGTATGGATACATAGTATCGCCTCTGCACACATCCAGCACGTGTTGCACAGCACCAGCAACTCATTTCACACCAATTCGTTAACTGCATTCTCGGCGGAACGTGCCTGCACGATCCTGCACACGGTCTCAGGCTTGATACAGCCGTCTGGCATGAGTGCTCCCCGACCTGCCCATCCCAACCCGCGCATAGCCCACGCTGCTGGCGCCGCCGAGCTTCGAGTGACCGAGCGACAGCCGGTAATTCTCCCGGCCCGACTGACCTGGAAGGACCAGCGAGGGGTCACGCGTTTCGCCAGCGTGGTCACGCGCGACGTCAGCGAGCTCGGTGTATACGTGGAGTCGCTGTCGGCGGTGGGCATCCCCCTCTATCGCCTGGTGGATTTCCAGCTCGAACGTGACGCCCGCGGCCCCGTTTCATTGCCGCCCCCGCTCCGCCGGGGCCGGGTGCTTTCCGCGGTGTATCGCGTCACGCCTCCCTCCGCAGCCGGCCGCCCGCACGGCCTTGCGCTGCGGCTGATGGTCGAGCCCGCGCAGCGTTCGTCTGAGTCCGCGGGCGTGTCGCGGAAGCGGGTGAGCGCGTAGAACCTGCCCGGGGCGGGCTCAGGCTGGCCCTGACTGGGCCACCAACTGTTTCTTGCGAAGGTATCTCGCCAGTCCGCGCCAGTTCAGGTCAGGGCGGCCCACCACGTCGTACGTATGCGTCTCGGCGTCGCCCATCCTCTGGCGGAGAATCTTCCTGACCTCCCGGCTGAACCACTCCTCGCGCGCGGCGTCCTCACCCTGCATCGCGAGCGACTGACCGACCAGCCGCGACGTCAGATCGAGGTGCTCGCGCAGCTCCGTCAGGTGCGCCGGGTGTGCGGTGTGGGGCCCGAAATGGGTAAGGAACAGCGTGTCCGCACGCCAGGCTTCGATGGTCGACAGACTCTGCAGCCACAGCTCCAGGTCGATGTCGGGCGGCGGAGTCGGCGGCAGGACAGGGGCGCCAGGAAACAATCTGATGCCGGCCATGTCGCCGATGAACGCGATGCCCGTCTCGGCGCTGAAGTAGCTCACGTGGTGCGCGGCATGCCCAGGGGTGTACGCGACGGTCAGCCTCCGTCCAGCGGCTTCGACTCGCTGCCCGCCGCTCAGCACATCGAGCGCCTCGGCGGGAACAGGCGCCAGCTCGCCCCACAGCCGCTCCATCGCGTCGCCGTACAACCGGGCCGCGCTTGACCGGAGCTTGCTCGGATCGACGAGGTGCGGCGCGCCCTTCTCGTGGACGAACACGCGAATCGCCGGGTTCTCGCGCACGAGCGAACCGGTGGCGCCGGCGTGGTCGAGGTGGATGTGGGTGAGAACAAGGGTGGTCACGTCGCCGATCGAGATCCCACTCTGCGCCAGCTCGCGCCGAAGGACGGGCAGCGTGCTCGAGGGGCCAGGATCGACGAGCGCCACACCGGCGGGTCCCTGCAGGACGGCCGTCGCGATGAGCCGAGCATGCCCCTGAAACTCGAGGTCGACGTACGACACGCCAGCCGCCAGCGTCAGCATCCCTCCGATACTAACCCGGCCTCCCCCTCGCGTGCATCAACAAGCTTCGTGTCAGGGAAGCGGCAGTGTACACTTCCCCATCACGTCCGAGGGGCCCTCATGAGTTGGCGCTTGTGCAGAATCACGCTCGTGATCGCCGCGGCCGCACTGACCGCCGGAGCGTCCAGTCGCCCTACCGGCGCGGCGTCGCAGCCGCCGTCTTCGCCGGCGTCGGTCGGCATGATCGCGGCTCCCGGATCCTGGCCGCGCTGGCGCGGGCCCACCGGTCAGGGCCTGGCCGTCGATTCTGGATATCCCGACACGTGGTCCGACAGCGAGAACGTCCTTTGGCGTACCCGGGTATCCGGGCGCGGCCATTCGTCGCCGATTGTCTGGCGCGATCGCATCTTCCTGACGACGGCTCATGCCGATGGGCGCGTGGCCGTCGTCGCATTCGCACGGGCCGACGGGCGCGCGCTCTGGGAAGCGGTTGGACCTGACCGGACTCCGGAGCACATTCACCAGAAGAACAGTCACGCCTCGGCCACACCCACGACCGACGGCACACGCGTATATGCATCGTTCGGCAACAAGGGCGTGATGGCCGTGGACTACGAGGGCAACGTGCTCTGGCACCGATCGCTCGGTACTTTGGCCAACTACCATGGCACGGCCGGCTCACCGCTTCTCTACAAGGACAAGCTCATCCTCTTTCAGGATCACGCGGGCGGCGCGTTCGTCACCGCGCTCGATGCGCAGACGGGCCGGCCGCTGTGGCGCACGAGCCGCCAGGGGTCGGTTGGCTGGAGCACGCCGATTGCGATTCGCGTGGTCGATCATGACGAAATCATCGTCAGCAGCCAGGGCCGCGTGCACGCGTACGATCCAGAGACGGGGAGCGAGCGCTGGAACTGCCGCGGCAATCTATTCGAAG
>CAZCEL010000250.1:0-7284 GCA_964497175.1 uncultured Bifidobacteriaceae bacterium | reverse complement strand
CGACGGGGCTCGACCCGCAGGCGCGGCGCGCGATCTGGGACCTGGTGCGAGGCATCCGGGCGCGCGGCAAGACGGTGTTCCTGACCACTCACCTGATGGAGGAGGCCGAGCGGCTGTGCGACCGCGTGGCCATCATCGACCACGGGCGCATCGTCGACATCGACACGCCCGCCGCGCTCGTGAGCCGTCACTGTCCCGAGCGAACCGTCGAGCTCACGACCACCGACGCCGCCGCCGCCGAGCGGTTTGCCGCAGTCCCGCACGTCGAGGCGGTCACCAGCCAGGACGGGCGCTTCAGCATTCGCGGCCGCGGCGAGGACCTGGTCACCGACGTGATGCGCTCGGTGTCCGAGCACCGGATGAGGGTGACGGATTTCCGCACCGTTCTTCCCACGCTCGAGGACGTGTTTCTGAAGCTGACCGGCCACTCGATTCGCGGCTGACAGGAGATCGGACGTGCGCGGACTCTGGAAACTGACCTGGCTCGAGATCAAGATCTTCCTGCGCGAGCCGCTCGGCGTGATCGGAACGCTTGGCATGCCGGTGGTCGTGTTCGTGCTGCTCGGCCGGGGGCTGGGCGGAGGGCTGTCGACCTCCTCTCCCCGGGTTGCGGGATTCGTCAGAGTCGAGCTGCCCGTGCTTGCCGCGCTGTTGATCGCGCTTGGCGCCGTGCTCTCGCTCGTGACGATCATCTCGATCTACCGGGAGGGCGGCATCCTCAAGCGGTTGAGGGCCACGCCGCTCAAGCCGCACGTGATTCTCGCGTCGCAGGTCGCCGTCAAGCTGCTGCTGACGGTGGCGACGATGGCCCTGATGGTCCTCGCGGGCCGGCGCTACATGCCCCCCGACGTCGGGGTCGTCCGGTTCACGCTCGCGCTGCTCGTCAGCACGACGAGCGTCCTGTCGATCGGCTTCCTCATCGCCAGCCTCGTGCCCACGGCGCGATTTGCACAGCCGATCGGCTCGATCATCCTGTACCCGATGATGGCCCTCTCCGGGCTCTTCGGGCCGCTCGACTCGTTGCCGGCGATCCTCCAGGTTGCGGGACGGGCGCTGCCGCTGACCTACGCGGTCTCGCTGATGAGAGGGATCTGGACGGGTGAGTCCTGGTGGGCGCACCTGGACGACATCGCGATCCTGGCGGCGATGTTCGTCGTCTGCACGGCGATATCCGCGAGGGTGTTCCGGTGGGAATGAAGGGCACGGTCGTAGCGATCAGCTGTCAGCCATCAGCGATCAGCGCCTGCCAAGCAGGCTGATTGCCGACCGGCTGACGGCTGAACGCCACGTCGACCCGGAATCAGATATCGAAGTAGAGCGCGAACTCCCACGGATGCGGACGCAACGCCACCGCGTCGACTTCCTTCTTCCGCTTGTAATTGACCCAGACGTCGATCACATCGGGCGTGAAGACGTCGCCCTTGAGCAGGAAGTCGTGATCCTTCTCGAGGGCGTCGAGCACCTCGCCGAGGCTGCCCGGCGTCTTGGCCACCTTCGCGAGATCCTCCGGCGGCAGATCGTAGAGGTCCTTGTCGAGCGGCCCGGGCGGCATGATCTTGTTCTGGATGCCGTCGAGGCCGGCCATGAGCAGCGCGCTGAACGCCAGGTAGCCGTTCGCGGTCGGGTCGGGAAACCTGACCTCCACGCGCTTGGCCTTCTCACTCCTCGAGTAGAGCGGAATCCTGACGGCCGCGCTGCGGTTGCGCTGCGAGTAGATCAGGTTGATGGGCGCCTCGTAGCCCGGCACGAGCCGACGGTACGAGTTGGTGGTCGGGGCGCAGAAGGCGAGGAGCGCCGGCGCGTGCTTCAGGACGCCGCCTATGTAGTGGAGCGCCGTCGGACTGAGGTCGGCGTAGTTGCCGCGTTCGAAGAAGAGGTTCTTCTTGTTCTTCCAGAGGCTCTGGTGCACGTGCATGCCGGAGCCGTTGTCCTGGAAGAGGGGCTTGGGCATCAGGGTGACGGTCTTGTTGTGTTTGCGCGCCACCTGCTTGATGACGTACTTGTACTTGAGCAGGTTGTCGCCCATCGTGAGCAGTGTGTCGAAGCGCATGTCGATCTCGGCCTGGCCGGCAGTCGCCACCTCGTGGTGGTGCACCTCGACGGCGACGCCCACCTGCTCGAGCGTCAGCATCATCTCCGTGCGGATGTCCTGCAGCTGATCCATCGGCGGGACGGGGAAGTACCCTTCCTTGTATCGCGGCTTGTAGCCCAGATTCGGCTTCTCGTCCTTGCCGCTGTTCCAGAATCCTTCCTTCGAGTCCAGGTAGTAGAACCCGTGGTCGTACCCCTGGCTGAACCGCACGTCGTCGAAGATGAAGAACTCGGCCTCGGGCCCGAAGTAGGCCGTGTCGGCGATGCCGGTGGACTTCATGTAGTTCTCGGCCTTCTTCGCGATGTTGCGCGGGTCGCGTGTGTAGTCTTCGCCCGTCACGGGATCCTTCACGTTGCAAATCAGCACGAGCGTCGGAACCTCGGTGAACGGATCGAGGAAGGCGCTGGCGGGATCCGGCATCAGCAGCATGTCGCTTTCCTGAATTTCCTGGAAGCCGCGGATGCTCGAGCCGTCGAACCCGAGTCCCTCCTCGAACGCGTCAATCGCAAACTCTCTGGTGGACACCGTAAAGTGTTGCCACAATCCCGGCAGGTCGACGAACCGCATGTCCACCGCCTGCACGCCTTTCTCCTTGATCATCGCCATCACATCCGCAGCCTTCATCGCTCCTCCTTCCACCACACGTCCCACGTCTCCGGCCCGCCGCTACCCTTCGGCCGGGGGCTCGACCGTCGCCGCCACGGCCGGGGCTTCGACCGAAGGCGCCACGACCGGCGCACTGGCTGGCGCCGCCGGCGCACGCTTGGCCTTCTTGGCCGCGGGCCTCGACTTGCGCGCGGCTTTCTTGGGCGCGCGAGCCTTGCGCGAGGGCGCCGCCTTCTTCGTCTTCTTAGCCACCGCCCGCCGCTTCGCCGCGCTCTTCTTCGGTTGCTTCTTCTTCGCCATGGCCCAGCCTCCTCATCGACTGCGCGATCACCCGCCGGTTCGCTTGTGCGGATTCCGTGCGCGCGACATCATACGTTCGCGCACGGCAGGTCGGCAATCCTCGTACTTGGGGTTTTTGAGGGACACGTTCGTAACATGAAGGCCAAAGCAAGACAGTTTTGTATCTTTTGACCGAAGACGCTCGCCGACCATGACGCCCCCCTCGCCCGTGGACCTGCTGCTGACGGACACGCTGCCCGCCGAAGACGTGCACGCGCATCTGGCGTCTCTCGGATTCCGCGATCCGGCGGCGGCCGCCCGAAATCTGCGGAGCCTGGCCGACGATCCGGCGTCCCGTCCAGCGCTCGCGGAGGTAGCTGGTCCGCTCATCGAGGCGATCGGCCGCGCGCCGGACCCGGACGCGGCGCTCGTGGGCCTGTCCCGATATCTTGCCGGGCGCCCCGACCGGGCGGCATTTCTCCACGAGCGGCAGCCCGACCCGGCCTCGCTCGGCTGGCTCATCGAGATCCTCGGAACCTCGCCGTTTCTTGCCGAGATCCTCATCCGGCACGGCGAGTACTTCGACAGGTTGCTCGGTGAGCTGGGACCCGACGTGCCGCATGCCCCGGCGGAGGACGAGGAGTTCGCCACCAGGTTCGCATCCTCCACGGGCCTCGTGCTGATCGAGGTGCTCAAACGCCTGAAGCGAAGGCACATCCTGCGAATCGCGACACGGGACATCCTCGGGCGCGACTCGCTGCAGCAGGCGACCGCGCGCATTTCGTCGCTGGCCGACTGGGTGGTCCAGCGGACGCTGGACGTCGTGCTGCGGGACCGGCTGGCCGCCGAGGGGCGCGCTCAGCCGCCGGGGACGTTCGTGGTGATCGGGATGGGGAAGCTGGGCGGCGGCGAGCTCAACTACAGCTCGGACATCGACCTGATGTACGTGTACGACGTCGAAGACGACGAGGACGAGTCCGGCCATGCGTTCTTTCACCGCCTGGCCCGCAAGCTGACCGAGGCCCTCGGCGCGCACAGCGCCGAAGGCTACTTGTACCGGGTCGATCTGCGCCTTCGCCCGATGGGCCGCAGCGGCAGCATCGCGCAGGCCCTGCGCGAGCTGCGGATCTATTATCCGACCTGGGGCGCGACCTTCGAGCGTTTCGCCTTGATCAAGGCCCGGCCGATTGCCGGGCAGCTCGATCTCGGTCGGCGTTTTCTCGATGAGGTTCGCCCGTTCGTGTACCGCGCGTACCTCGACTTCGCGGCTCTCGAAGAGATGTACCAGTACAAGGCCCGCATCGATCGTGCGATCGAGCGCGCCGAACGCGAGCGTGACGTCAAGGTCGGGCCGGGCGGCATCCGTGAGGTCGAGCTTTTCACGCAGGTCCTGCAGCTGACATACGGAGCACGGCACCCCGAACTGCAGCAGTCGAGCACACTCGCGGGCCTCGAGGCGCTGCAACGCACCGGGCTCATCACGGCCGCGGTCTCGGACGCGCTGACCAGCGCGTACATCTTTCTCCGGACCGTCGAACATCGGCTGCAACTGGTTCACGAAACGCAGACGCACACCCTCGGCCGGAGCCGCGACCAGCTCGCCATCGCAGCCCGCCGGCTGCGGTTCGGGGCGGCCGCGGAGCTGGAAGCGGCCCTCGAGGCCCACCGAGGGCGGGTGCACGAGGTCTATCGGGGGGTGTTCGAGCGGCGCCCTGGCACCGACGACTTCGAGGCGCGCCAGTTCTTTCGGATCCTCGGCGAGGAGATCCCCGACGAGGAGGCGGTCGTCCATCTGGCCGGATACGGCTTCAGGGACGCCGTCTCCGCGCTGACCACCATCCGCGAGCTCGGGCGTGAGGCGTCGGCCATCACGGCGCCCGGCACAGCCCGCAACGTCCTGGCCAACCTGCTGGCGGCGTGGCGTCCACGGCTCGCCACCTCGGCGCATCCCGAACGCGTGTTGATGCGCTTCGAGCAGCTGGCGGTCGAAACAGGCGCCGCGGCGTCGCTGGCCCGCTCTCTGCTCGACCAGGACGTCATGCGGGATGTGCTGACCGACGTGCTCGACTCGGGCGAGCTCCTCGCGCAGCGGCTGATCCGCAACCCCGAGCTGCTCGATGCGCTCGTCCGCGCGCCTTCCACTCCCTCCGAGCTGGAGACCGCGTTTGAGGCTGCCTTGCACGCCATGGACGAGCTCGATCGCCGCAAGGCCATGAACCAGGTTCGCCGGTTCAAACAACGGGAGGAATTCAAGCTGCTCGTCGGGTGGCTGGCCTCGGGCTCCCTCGATCAATTGCAGGAAGGCCTGTCGGTTCTTGCCACCTGTTGCACCGAATCGGCCGCCCGGTGGCACGCGCCGTCACAGGGCGAGGGTGCCGCGTGGGTCGTGCTCGGGCTCGGCACACTCGGCGGCGGGGAGGTGACGGCCCATTCCGACCTCGACCTGGTGACGGTATACGAAGACAGCGCGAGGGAACCAGCGTCCGATCTGCGATGGCAGTCGTTTGTCGAAGTCATGCGCGACTTCCTGTCGAGAGCCACAGAGGAAGGCATCGTGTACCGGATCGACACCCGTCTGAGACCGGAGGGAACGAAAGGACCACTGGCGACCCCGTTCGCGGCCTTCACGCGGTACCTCGAGACACGCGCCGAACCCTGGGAGCGCATGGCGTGGACGCGCGCTCGTGTCGTGGCCGGATCGACCGATCTGGCGCTTCGCATCCAGGAGGCGGTGGACCGGTTCGTGTACGGACGATGGGACACGGCGCTGCCGCAGTACATGGCCCGCGTACGAACGCGCATGGAACGCGAGGTGGCCAGGGAAAGCGCGACGCGGCTCGACTTCAAGACCGGACGGGGCGGGTTGTCCGACATCGACTTCCTGCTGCAGCTCGTGCAGATCCGCGAGGGGCCTGCCGATGCCCGGCTGCGCGTGGGCGGAACCCGCCGGCTGCTGGCCTCGCTTCCACCGACCTCCTGGCTATCCCAGGGCGAACGCGAGCAGCTGGTGGACGCGCATCGGTTCCTCCGCACGCTGGAACTGTTCGTGAGGATGGAGGCTGATTCGAGCGTGGGCTGGTTCCGTCCCGATCCGGGCCCGCTCACCCCTCTGGGAATCCGAATGCGCGTGCCGACGCCGGAGGGCCAGCAGCTGCTGTCGAGGTACATGGACACAACCTCGACGGTACGGTCCATCTACGCATCCGTGCTGACGCGCCTCGCGTCACCCTAGCGACCCTTACTGCACGACTCGCCCGGTCGTCGTGAACCGCTGATAGTTGGAGAAGACCTGCGACGTCCTGAGCCGCGGCACGCCCGCGTTCCGGACGACGGAGAGGGTATCGATCGACGCGGGCAGCATGAGCGTTTCCTCGGGATCGCGGAACGTCACCGGCCGATAGACAATCGACGATTCGTGCCGTTCGACCGTGATCGACGTGGGGCTCCAAGGACGCTGGCGCTCGCGCGGCAACGTGTAGTCGAACGTGCCCGAGAGCCGCTCGTCGAGCCGGAGCACGTCCCCGGTTTCGGGATCGATCCAGACCCGGCCGTGCACGCGGCCCGGAAGATCGATGCTGAAACACTCCTCCTTCCAGGTGACGGTCGCGGGGCCGACGGTGCGCGACTTGTAATCGAGCGCCACGGCCGGGCGGCCGCGTACTCGCCGGCGGCCTGCCGACGTGAAGACGTAGTCGCGCTGGCCGAGGGCCAGCAGCATGGCGAGCGGCTCGGGCGACACCGCCTTGGGGTCCATGCAGCCGGGTTCATCCTTCCGCTTGGGCGGCCGCCCATTGACCGTCAGCAGCTGTCGCAGCACGGTGGCTTCCAGGCGTGCACCGCCGGCTGGAGGTTCCCATCCGACGCGCAGCTCGTAGGACAGGCGGCGGGGCAGCGTCCCGTCGCCGACCAGGTCCCGGCCCAGAGGCTGCAACCTGACCGTTTCCAGGCAGATGACGCTCTGGGCCCGCTCGTAGTACCGCTCGACGGCGCGCGCCACTCTCGCCAGCACGGCGCCGACCTCGACACCCTCATTCTGGCCAGCGCCCAGGGCAGTCGCCGCCGCCACAAACACGATCGCTCGAGCTGCTGGCCTGCCCACCCGTTACAGCCTACACCTCCAGAGCCGCAAACGGACCCTTGATTGGTCGCCGCCTCTTCCCCATACTGGTCGGGTGAGCGTGCGCAAGCCGCCGACTGTCGCGGGTCTGGTGATTGCCGCCGTCTTTGTGACGTCGGTGGGGTACGCGCAGCGCATTTGGGTGGGCGGCGGACGCGGGGGCTTCGGCTACAACCGCATGCCGCCCAAG
>CAZCEL010000249.1:0-7304 GCA_964497175.1 uncultured Bifidobacteriaceae bacterium | reverse complement strand
GCGCGCCGATCCCTGGACGATGAACCGGGCGGCCGAGATTGCCGGTGTCGAGGCCGCACAGATCGAGCGGGTTGCCGAGTTGTACGCGTCCGGCAACCCGGCGCTGATCCGGTGCGGCTGGGGACTCGAACGCAATCGCAACGGGGGGAACGCCGCCATGGCGATTCTGGCGCTGCCTGCCGTGGCGGGAAAGTTCGGCGTGCGCGGCGGCGGCTACTCGATGAGTAATTCCTCGTCGTGGAACATCGTCCCGACGTGGATCGAGGCGAGCGAGCCAGACACACGCCGGGTGAACATGAACCAGCTCGGAAGGGCGCTTCTTGAGTACCGCACGCCGCCCGTGCAGATGCTCTTCGTGTACAACTGCAATCCGGTGGCGACCGTCCCCGACCAGCGCCGTGTCATACGAGGCCTCGAGCGCGAGGATCTCTTTACCGTAGTGTTCGAGCAGGTCATGACCGACACGGCACTGTTTGCGGACGTGCTCCTGCCGGCGACGACCTTTCTGGAAGGCTACGACTTCGCGCGGGGGTACGGTCCGCTCAGTCTCGAGCTCGGACGGCCGGCGATCGACGCGGTCGGCGAGGCGCGGTCGAACGCCGACGTCTTCGCGGATCTGTGCGCGCGGCTTGGCGTGCTCGGCGACCATGAACCGACCGGCGAGCTGGAGCTCCTCGTTCGGGTTCTCGACGCGCTGCCGGGCACGGTTGGCGCCGACCTTCGCGCCGGACGCCGGCCGGCACCGCCCTGCGGCCCCTCGCCTGTGCAGTTTGTGGACGTGTTTCCGAACACTCCCGACCGCAAGGTGGATCTGTTTCCGGAGCGGCTCGAGACTGACGCCCCGAAGGGCCTCTATCGATACCAGCCGGATCCCCGCAGTGAACAGTACCCGCTGACGCTGATTTCACCGGCCAGCGAACGTACGATCAGTTCGACACTCGGCGAGCTTCCGCGTCCTGACGTCAAGCTTCTGATGCACCCGCAGGACGCGGACGCACGCGGCCTGACCGACGCCGATCTCGTACGCGTATTCAACGATCAGGGCGAGGTGCACTGCGAGCTGTCGATTCTCCCGATCATCGCTCCAGGAACCGTGAGCCTGCCCAAGGGTCTGTGGCGGCGCAGCACGAGGAACGGCTACACGGTCACGGCGCTTGTTCCCGACACGCTGACGGATCTGGGCGGCGGCGCCTGCTTCAACGACGCGCGGGTCCAGGTGGCGTCGCTGGCCAGAGCCTAGTGCCTGCCGACCGTCGACGACCGCCTCTTCGTGTCTTCTCCAACGTGAGGCGCCAAGATACGGCCAGCAGATCGCCGAGGGCCTCCCGATCGATTCGCGAGAGCCGTACGAGCACGACGGGAATGTTGCGGTAATAGTCGGTCACGTAGTAGGTCTCGGGCGCGTCCTCGATGAGCCCTTCCCGTTCCTCGAGCCCGATTCTGACGACGAGGGTCCCGGGCTCGACCGAGGGGTGGGTCGCGAGCCCGGCCATGAAGCAGCCGCCCACCTTCAGCACCGGGGATCCGTCGTACCTCGTGGTGGCGACGACATCCGGCAGCGTCAGGCCCACGGCCCGGACCGCTTCGAACGCCTCCACTGATGTGCGCGCTGACGGCTTTCGCTGCATGGCTGATAGCTCTCAGCCGTCAGCGCACTCGCTGCTGAGAGCTGAGCGCTGACAGCTGAAAGCTGAATGCACAAGTGAAAACAGCATTCTAGAACGCCTGTCCGATGCTGAAGTGGAGACGCCACCGCCGTCGTTCGGGTCCGCCTTGGACGACCAGGCCCTCCACCGGAGTGAGCTGCCAGCCTGCATCGACGCGGACGGGGCCGACCGGTGTCCGGTACCTCAGGCCCGAGCCGACGTCGTACCGCAGGTCACCAAGCCGGAATGTCCAATCCTCCGCCCACACGTTCCCCCCGTCGAGGAACAACACGCCACCGAGGCTGCCCCGCACGCTGAACCGCAGCTCAGTCGTGAACGCCAGCAGCGTGTTGCCGCCGATGGGCAGGCCGCTGCCGCCGAGTGGCCCCACCTCATAGCGGCCCCAACCGCGAAGGCTCGTCGCGCCCCCCAGGAAATACTTCCGGGAGAAAGGCACCTCGGCCGGGTCGCCGCCCGCGGCATTGATGGTTCCGAGTTGCACGCGATTGGCGACGACGAGGCGGTCGCCGATGGGGCTATAGTGGCGCCCTTCGATCGAGACGCTCGTGTAGCTGAACGACCCCGGCAGCACCCCGCCGGCCGCTTCGGTCAGCACCGACAACTGGTACCCGCGGCGGGTGTCGAGCGGGTTGTCGGACGTCGATCGCCGCCACTCGAACCCGACGGCGTTCAGCGTTCCCTCCTGGCTCCCGGTCGTCGGGTCGAGGCCCAGCGCGATGAGATCGGCGTACAGCTCGGGATCGTCCAGCACGTCGGGCGCGATGGTGCTCCGGCTTCGCTCGCTCGATATCGAAACCGCCCATGAGGACGAAGCGCTGGACCGATGCCTGAGGGTCGCGGTGCCGCCGCTGACGATCGACCGGTACGCTGGCGTGTAGGTGTACCACCGCTCGCCCTCGCCCCCGAGCGAAAGGTGAGGGGTAAACAGGTACGGCTGGTTGACATCGAGGCGCAGGCCCCGATCGAGCGATGACCATCGGGCGTGCGCCCCCCCGGCTCTGGCGCCGCCCAGGAAGTTTACGTGATGGTACTCGGCATCGACGCGCGCCTTCTCCTCGGTGCCGTAGCCGACGCCGAGATTGACGCGCTGATGCCTGCCCTCGGCCACCGTCACCCGTGTCCGCACCTCGGCGTCCTGCCGTTCCGGGTCCAGCGCTTCGACATTCACGAACAGAAAGAGCTCCAGGGCGTAGAGCCGCCGTACGGTCTCCAGCACGGCACGGCGGCTATACGTCTCCCCCGGCGCGAACGACAGCTGGCGACGGATCACGCTGTCGGTCACGCTCACGTTGCCCGCGATCTCGACACTGCCGAAGCGGGCCAGCGTTCCAGGGGTAGCCACGAAGGCGACCGTTGCCGACTTGCCGTCGGGACCGGTGTCCTCGTCGATCGCGACCGTTGCGTACGGATAGCCGTGATCGCGGAGGGCGTTGACCGCCAGCTCGTGCGTCGCCACGACATCCTGACGGTCCCTCGGCTGACCCGCACGCATGGGCACGCGTGCGGTGACCTCGGCGAAGCGCTCGGACGGCACGACGTTGAATCCTGCGAAGGTGACGCCCGCCAGCCGGATCGGCTCTCCTTCAGCGATACTGATCACGACCTCGACCGCATTCCCCCTCGACCGGACGTCGATGTCGGTCACGCGCGCATCCGGATACCCGCGGTCGGCATAGAAGGCTTCGATGCGCTTGAGGTCCGCGTCGAGGCGCGCCCGGTTGTACTCGTAGCGCTCGCCCCAGGGGAGCGCGGAGCTTCCGCGGGTGGCGAGCACGGCCCGCAGCCGGCCCTCATCGATCGCGCGAACGCCACTGAACGCGAGCCGCCCGACGATGATCGTGTCCCCGTCCCTGCAGGCTCCTGACAGGCACGCCGCGACGAGGACGAGGAGCGAAGGGGCGAGCCGCACGTGCTGTCACGCCTGCGTTTTCAGGCGCGGGCGGAAGTACTCGCAGGACTGGCAATTGCGGACGTCAAACTGATAGCCGACAACGGGAAACAGCATCGGGTGCGCACAGTAGAGCAGCTCGCCGTCCTCGATCGTGGCATAGAAGCCGATGGTGGGAGGGATGTCCGCCGTCCGGCGGCCGTACCAGCACGCGCGGTGGCGTGCCTCGGGCTCTGTCATGTCTCCGCTACTTCGTCTGCTGCGGCACGTACCCGGGCGGCAGCGCCGCGCCCTCGCCGAAGAAGAAATCTTCCATGTGGCGCGCGACGAGATCCTGCGCCTCCTTCTGCCACGGCATCAAACGGTATTCGTTCAGAATCATCTTCATCCGATCTTCCCAGAGCTTCCAGGCGTCGGCCGAGATGTTCTCGTAGATGCGCTGGCCGATCTCGCCCGGCCAGGGCGGGGCGTCCAGCCCCGGCAATTCCTTCTGGAACTTGACGCAGAAGACGCGGCGCCCGCTCGGTTTACCCGCAGGAGACGAGGGGCCGGGACCACAGCTCTCAGGCATGGGCCGATTGTACCACCCGCACCTCGGGCTCGATGCGGAACTCGAGCCGCGCGTGCGCGGCGCGCAGGGCACGTTCCACGTCGATCGGGCGCTGGCCATGCGCGAAGATGAAGCCCAGATAGCTGGCGCTCTCGGGAAGTGGCACGAGCACCTGGTCGGGCTTGGCCGTGACTCGCACCTCGTCCACGCCGGGCACGCGGTGGGCGTCCTCGAGACCAATCAGGCCTCGAAACACGCCGCGGCGCGGAATGGGAATCATCATGACGCCCGCCGCCGCCCGCTCGCGCGCCCATCGCCGCGGCGACTCGCCGAGCGCGTGGCGAAGCAGCAGCTCCTCGAGCGAGATCAGGTCGCCGCTGTCGCGGTCGTGGAAGCGGAGCGCCCTGGCGCACAGCCCGCCAATGGGTCGCGCAGCCACTTCCAGTACGTACACCGCCGGCCGGGGCCCGCTCTCAGCCCAAGTGCTGGACCCGGCGGCTCCCCCAACCCGGCACTCGGCGTGGAATGGCCCGTGCCGCAGGCCCAGAGCGCTCGCGGCCTGGGTCACCGCGTCCGCGATCGCATCCTGCACGAGGGACGGGGCCGTCGAAGGAGTGACGTAGATCGTTTCCTCGAAGAACGGGCCGTCGAGCGGATCGGGCTTGTCGAAGATGGCCAACACCTGTACGGTGCCGTGGCTCATCAGTCCCTCGACGGCGAATTCGCGGCCGGGGATGAAGCCTTCGACGATCGCCATGCTGTGGGCTTCATCTCGCTCCGCACGCAGCTCTGTCGTGTGGATCAGTGAGCGAAGACGTTGCACAGCGGCCGCCAGTCCCTCCTCGTCGTCCACGCGCATGACGCCTCGACTGCCTGAAAGGGCGACAGGTTTCACCACGGCAGGAAACCAGGGGGGACCAGGACCGGACGCCGACGGATCGTCGAGCGAGAACGCACGGTACCAGGGCGTCGGCAGTCCGGCGGCCCGGAGGCAATCGCGGGTCCGCAGCTTGTTCCTCGCCGCTGAAGCTCCGTCAGGAGGATGACCCGGCAGGCCAAGCTCGCGGCACACCTGCGCCGCGATCACCGTGGGGCGATCCCCGACGGCGAGCACGCCGTCGATGCGACGGCTCCGGTGCGCCTCGAGAATCGTGGCGACCGATCCGGCCTCGTCGAAGAACCTGATGGGCAGGGCGCGATCACGCCACGGGTCGTCGAGCACGTCGCACCGGTCGGTCGCGAACACGAGGTCGACACCAAGCCGATCGGCAGCAACGTCAAACGCGCGTGTCTGATACCCGGTGGTTGTAGCGAGCAGGAGCACGTGCGGCATCGAATGCGTCCGTGTCTCAGACGAGAGTCAACTGTTCGGGGCTGGGCTCCGCACAGCAGTACCACGGCTCGTCCAGGTACGGAACGGGGCCGTTGGCTGGCCCATCACGACGGGCTGGACGAGGAAGGCCCGCGGCCTCGTGCGCCAGCATGCTGATCGCGTCGAACGTCGCCCGCCGGTTCGAGGTAAAGCGGCCTCCGACAATCGCCGACACCCGGGCGTGGAGCTCGTCCACGCGGCGGTCCGCATACACCCACGGGTACGTGAGCGTGCGTGCATCGAACCGATCGACGAGCGACCTCACGTCATCGAGCTCGAGCAGGCGCGATCCCGCCGGAATCAGCAGTCGGATGGCAAGCTGGATCGGGGCGACATGCTCGACCAGGCCGAGCGCCTCGATCGTGTCGAGGAGGTCGCAGTAGCCTTCGAGCGTCAGCCAGGGGTGAAACGCCACGAAGGTGGGCACAAGCGTCACCGACGAAGCCCGGCACAGGGCCACCAAGTCCAGAAAATCGCGCCGCGTATGCCCTTTGGCGAGCAGCCCGAGCACCCGATCGTCAAGCGATTCCACGGCGCTCGTTACGAAAAGGCAGCCTGTCGCCGCGAGGCGCGGGAGGAGGTGTCGATGCTTGAGCAGGTGCTCGACCTTGATCGTGACGTCGTAGCTGGTCGAGGGATGCGCCCGATGAAACGCCTCGACGATGTGCATCCCGTGCGTGGGCCCGTTGAAGAAGTCCGGGTCCCCGAACGTGATGTGCTCGGCGCCGGCCGCGACCTGCGAGGCGATGTCGGCGAGGACGACGCTCGGCTGGACGATCCGGAACTGGCCCTCGTAGACGGGAACCACGGGGCAATGACGGCAGAGATGGCGACAGCCGCGACTGGCCTCGGTGTACCCGGCGATGCGGGGGCGGCCCTCGCCGACGCGGAGCGTGGCGTAGCGCGCGAGCGGCGGAAGGCTGCCTCGATCCGGAACGAGGAAGTCGAGACGCTTGATCGGGGCGCGCCGCCGTTCCGCCCCGGCGCCAACTCGGTCGCCACTGCCCCCGCCTGCGGGCCGGCCATCGGTCGCAGGCGTGCCAAGGGGAAGGGCGACGCCGGCTGAGCCGGTCCAGCGGTCGCCGCCGCCAGTGTCAGGTCCCTCTGCGGCGGGGTGTCGCGGCCACGGCGCATCCGCGAGGGTCGCTCGGGCAATCGCCGCAAGATCTGCCTCGAACTCGGCGCCGAGCACGTCGGTCACGCCGAGCGATCGCAGCCACGTCTCGTTGAGGGGCGCATAAAGGCCGTAGGCACACAGCCGCGCCCCCGGGTTGAGCTTCCGCACGCGGCCGATGACGGGCCCGGCCAGGCGCGTGGCGGTATGCATCGGCAGATGAAACGCAACCAGATCGGCTTCGCGCACCCACTCATCCACGAGTCGATCCTTCGCCAGGTCGGCGCACCGCACATCGGCGCCCTCGCGCTTGAGCCACGCCGCCGGCGAGGCCAGGCCGAAAGGCTGGTGGCCCAGGTCGTAGGTGGAGATCAGCAGCGCGCGCATTGGGGAGCAGGGGAATTCGGTAATCGAGTAATCTTTCCATAAGTTACTCGATCACACGATCACGATGCCTCCAGCGAGTTCCGTGCCCACTGCCACGGTCCCGGCCAGCTCCGTGGTGCCCCTCGTCCCGGGCGATCGCGCGTTCTTCGGACACCCCCGCGGGCTCTCGACCCTGTTCTTTACGGAAATGTGGGAGCGGTTCAGCTATTACGGGATGCGGGCGCTCTTGATTCTGTTCATGACGGCCCCTGCTGCAGGCGGCGGCCTGGGCATGGACACTGGTGTGGCCGGTGCCGTGTACGGCCTGTACACCTCGATGGTCTACA
>CAZCEL010000248.1:3398-7310 GCA_964497175.1 uncultured Bifidobacteriaceae bacterium | reverse complement strand
ATGTCCAGTGTCTCGGCCGGCACCATGGACGCGACGCGGATGGCCTGCGGCGGCAGAACGTACACGAGGTCTCGACCCTGCAGGGCGGCGTTGGCGGCGACCTTGCTGTTGATCCGGTAGTGAAGCAGGATGTCCGGGAGCCGCACGTCTCTGCCGATGGCGTCGGGGTTGATGATCCGAATCGTGTAGTGGTACTGGAAGAAGCGGCGCTGACCCGAATAGAGGTCGGCCGGATGGGATCCCGAGACCACTTCGAAGGGCGCCATCTGGATCACCGCGTTCCCGAGCCTGGACTCATCGGGCACGACCTGAACGGCCTGGTTCTGCAGAACCGCGCAGGTCAACGACACGCCAAAGGTCTCGCCAATCCGGACGGCGCCCGCGCTGGTCCGCCACCAGCAGCGGATTGGATCCACCTCGACGTCAGACACGCCCGCCTGGGGCGTCACCGCAAACTGCGCGGCGGCGGGCGCCGCCATCGTCAGCAGCAGCGCCACGGGCGCCAGCAGCACTTGCACGCTCGATCGCGTCACGGGACATCTCCAGTCATGCCTTGGTCTTGCGCAGCCGGCGCTCGACGACGAACTCGCTCAGCTCGAGATCCGCTCGCGCCTGATCGAGGCCGACGGGCACGACGTCGAGGTCGTGTGCCTTGGCGCCCTCCTTGACGCGGTCCTGCCACTGCCTGGCCCGGTCGGCCAGCTGCATGTACGAACGGCGCGAGATCGTCTTCGCGCGCCCGGTCTCGACGTCGACGATCTCGATCCAGCCGGCCGAGACCGGCGGCAACTCGAAGGCGAACGCGCTCTCGACCAGCACCAGAAACACGTCGTGCGTAGCGTTGAGGAGCGCCAGCTCGGACAGCACCTCGTCCACATCGTCGAAGAGGAAGTCCGAGATGACCGGCAGGAGCGCCTGCCGCCGGACGAACCCGGCGAGCGACGTGCTGATGCTCCCGGTCCGCCGGACCTTCTGCAGGCCCCGCTGATGCTGGTAGGCGTCGAGGCAGTGCACGACGTGGCTCTTGCCGGTTCGGGCTCGCAGAGCCGCCAGGTGCGTGAAGCCCTCATCGAAGGTCACCAGACCGAACGGATCCTGGAAGAACACGGCCGACATGCCGATCGTGGCAATTGTCCGCGCAATCGGCGCCGCCATCGGCATGCCGCGAACGCCGCAGCGCGTCGACGCCGAGATGTCCGCGATGGCCATGACCGTCGCCGTGCTCGGCTGCTCGAACTCGCGGACGATCAGCGGCGAGAAATTCGTCAGCGACGACTGCGCCCAGTCGATCGACGAAAACCGATCGCCGGCCTGCCAGTCCCGGAGGCCCTGGAAGTCGAACCCCATGCCCTGGGACCGGCTGCGGTGATCGCCCAGCGTCACCTCGCGCATGCGCTTGAGGATCACCAGCTCGATCTCGGTGATGTCGGCGAGGTTGACGAGCGGGGCGATCTCCTCGTGGTCGCGTGTCCTCATGGAATCGGCACCCGATCGACGACGTCCTGGATCACCGCTTCGGTCGTCAGCCCGTGGCTGGCCGCATGTGGTCCCAGCCAGATGCGATGGCCAAGGACGTAGGGCGCCAGATCCTGAATATCCTCCGGATACACCTCGGTCCGGTGGCGCTGCAGCAGGGTCCACACCTTTGCGAGACGGCCCCAGCAGATGATCGCCCGCGGGGAGGCGCCGAGATCCACGCCACGCTCCACCAGCTCGGAGGGCGACCGGACGAGCCAGTCGGTGTCCGGGTTGTACGGCCGCGTCGCCGCGACCAGGCGCTGGATGTACTTGCCGAGCCGCTCGTGCAAGTACACCTGCTCGTTGATGCGCGCGCGCAGCTCGATGATCCGCTCCTTCGACATCAGGCTGCTGAGCCGGACGCGCTTGAAGTCGAAGCTCACCAGCTTCTCCTCCTCCTCGGGCGGGAGATAGCCGATGTTGATCATGATGGCGAAGCGATCAGTGGCCGCCTCCGAGAGCGGAAACGTCCCCTGCCCCAGCTCGATTGGATTCATCGTCGCGATGGCGAAGCTGAAGGCCGGCAGCTCGTACTTCTCCTTCCCGACCGTCACGGTGCGATCCTGCAGCCCTTCGAGAAACGCGCTCTGCGACTTGAGCGGGATGCGGTTGATCTCGTCGAGCAGGATGACCTCGGCCGAAGCCATCGGTCCGAACTCGGTGATGAGCGCCCCGGTCGAGGGGTTGATCATCTGAAACCCGACCACTTCAGTCGGCTGAAGGTCTGCGCGCCCCTGCAGACGGGCGAATTTCGCGTTGCTGATCGCGGCGAGAATCACGCCGAAGAACGTCTTGCCGACGCCCGGCACTCCGCGCAGCAGGAGATTGCCGGCATTGACCTGACGCTGCTCGCTCTTGTCGTAGGTCGTCGGAATCTCCGACAGCAGCACGATGTTGGCGAGCGCTTTGGCCGTGTCGTAGCCGACCAGCGCCTTGCTGCCCTCGGCAATGATGGCGTTGTGAAAGTCGATTGCTTCCTGAAGGTCTGGGTGCACGGTGGGCTAATCCTATCTCAACGCCCCGCCCATCTCGCAGGCGGCGACGGAGCGGCGGGCTCGATGGAGACGCCGCAAGAACATCTCGGATCATTCTAATCGCGGCTACGACGGCGCGCCATACCGGTCGCGATAGGTGTCGCGCAGGACCGACTTCTTGAACTTGCCGACCGAAGTGCGGGGAATCTCCGAGACGAACTCGATGGCGTCAGGCAGCCACCACCTGGCGAAGTGGGGAGACAGATACGCCTGCAGTTCTTCGGCTGTCGCCGTTCGTCCGGGCCGCAGCACGACGACGGCAAGAGGACGTTCGTCCCACTTGGGGTGCGGTACCGCGACGACGGCCGCCTCGGCAACCGACGGATGGCCCATCAGCGCGGTCTCGAGCGCGACCGAGCTGATCCACTCGCCTCCCGACTTCACCAGGTCCTTCGACCGGTCCGTAATCTCGATGCAGCCGCCGCTGTCGATCGTCACGATGTCGCCGGTCTTGAACCACCCGTCGTTGGTGAAGCGGTCGTCGTGTGCGTCCGAGTTGTAATACCGCGCGGCGACCCACGGACCGCGAACCTCGAGCTCTCCCATCGTGCGGCCGTCCCAGGGCGCCAGGCCGTCCTGGGTCCTGGCGCGGATCTCGACAAACGGCAGCGGCGTGCCCTGCTTGCCGCGATAGCGATACTGTTCCTCCTCGGAAGCGTTCCGGAGTGTCGAGGGCAGGTTGCCGAGTGTGCCGAGCGGCGTCATCTCGGTCATCCCCCAGGCGTGGATAATCTCCAGTCCATGACGCTCCTTGAACGCGCGAATCATGGACAGGGGCGCGGCGCTGCCGCCAACGACGAGGGCACGCAGCGCGCTCAGATCGTAGGCGCCGGGCCGCTGATCGAGCTCCTGCAGCACGTTCAGCCAGACGGTCGGCACGCCCGCCGTCACGGTCACCTTTTCCGACGCCAGCAGCTCGAGAAGGCTCTTGCCGTCCAGATGCGGGCCTGGAAACACCTGGCCGGCCCCGAAGAGCGTGGCGGTGAAGGGAATGCCCCACGCGTTGACGTGGAACATGGGCACGACAGGCAGGATCGTGTCTCTCTCGCCGATGCCCAACGTGTCGTGGAGCCCTTGCCCGAACGAGTGCAGCACGACGGCGCGATGCGAGTACAGCACGCCTTTCGGGCGGCCTGTCGTTCCTGACGTGTAGCACATCGCGGCCGCATCGTCTTCGCGGATGGAAGGCTCGACGAATCGCGTTGGATCCGAGGCGGCGAGCACCTGTTCGTAGTCGAGAAACGGTGTCCCTTCGGGGTTGCCCACCATGACAATGACGTGCTCGATGGCGACCTTCGACCGGAACTGCTCGAAGAGCGGCAGCAGGCTGGCGTCGACCAGGAGCACGCGGTCGGCCGCG
>CAZCEL010000248.1:0-3388 GCA_964497175.1 uncultured Bifidobacteriaceae bacterium | reverse complement strand
GGTTCAATGTGTGCAGCACTGCGCCGGTCGAGGGGATGGCCAGATACGCTTCGAGATGCTCCTGGCCGGCCCAGGCCAGCGTGGCCACGCGGTCGCCCGGCTGCACGCCGAGTTGCTGCAGCGCGGTCGCCAGCCGCCGGGTGCGGCCGACGAGGTCGGCGTAGGTGCTGCGAAGGATCGACCGATCGGGCCTGCGGCTGACGATCCTCCGGGTGCCGAACAGGGCCTCGGCCCGCCGGACGATGGCGGGGATCGAGAGGGGATAGTCCATCATCATGCCATGCACGCGTGACCTCGCGGCGGTCATTGTAGCCAATCCGGTCCAGGTCGTTGCGGCTTCGCGACACCCCCGAAACCGCCTGTTGCCTCCGGCCGCGAAACGGTGTAGCATTGCCGTTCATTAAGCCTTTCGCGGTGGTCAGGGGCAGGGTGCCCCTGAGGCGAGAGTTCTTGGTAGGAGGTTGCATGAGCTGGACCAAGCCGGAATTCAAGGAAGTCGCCGTTACCCTCGAAGTGACCGCGTACGCCGCCCGTCGGTAGGTTGTCTCCGGGGCGGGAGCGCCTCTCGAGGTTCCCGCCACCCTCTCCTCCCTCCGTTCCAGACTTTCCGTGTACGTGTGTCTGATGGGGACAGCCGCCGGGGGCGGCTTTCCGCAGTGGAACTGTTGGTGTCCGGGCTGTGCGACCGTGCGCCAGGACGCCCGCGCGGCCTGGCCGCGCACGCAGTCGTCTGCGGCCATCAGTGCGGACGGTCGCCACTGGTTTCTGCTCAACGCCTCCCCCGATGTACGCGAACAACTGGGACGGCTGGCGTCGCCCGCGCCGGACCGGGCGATTCGGCGCGTACCCATTGAGGGCGTGCTCCTCACTGACGGGGAGCTCGATCACTCACTGGGTCTGGCGCTGCTGCGCGAGGCGCGATTGCTGCCGCTCTACACCACCTCCTCGATCGCAACCGTTCTCGATCGCGATTCGCGAATCCTGGCAGTCACGCGCGCGTTCTCAGAGGTGCCGCTGACCGAGCTTCCGCTGGACGAGGTCGTCGAGCTGCGGCACCGCGACGGGACGGCCAGCGGGTTGAGCGTCGAGGCCTTCCCTGTGCAAGGTGACCCGCCGATGTTCGCTCCTGAGGCGGCCGAGGGGCACACGGTCGGGCTGCATGTGCGGGACCGGTTGTCCAACCACGCGTGCATATTCGTTCCGGGCTGCGGCGCCCTCGACGCCCCCCTCCTGGCACGACTGGCCACGGCCGACATCCTGCTCTTCGACGGAACGTTCTGGAGCGACCGGGAGCTGATCGACCTGGGCATCAGCGACCGGACCGCGCGGGAGCTGGACCACCTGCCAATCGGGGGTCCGGACGGCAGCCTGCAGCACCTGGCGGCGCTGCCGTGCCGGCACCGCGTCTACACGCACATCAACAACACCAACCCCGTGCTGCTGGAGGACTCGCCAGAGCGGCGGGCAGTCAGCGACGCCGGGCTGATAGTCGGGTTCGACGGTCTCTCGATCTCGCTGTAGACTCTGCAGGAGGAGGGGCAATGCCCAGCATGCTGCACGCGTCTGAACTCGCGGCGCCGCCTCCGCCGCCAATTCCCGCCCTCGATGGGCCACTCGCGCCCGATGCGCTCGAGGCCGCGCTGCGGGCTTTCAGCAGCTCGTACTACGCGAACCACCCGTTCCATCAGTTGATGCACGAGGGACGGCTCACGGCCCGGCAGCTTCAAGGCTGGGTCGCGAATCGGCTCGCGTACCAGCGGGCGATCCCGCGCAAGGACGCGGCTATCTTGTCCAACTGCCCCGAGCCTGACGTGCGCCGCGAGTGGCTGCAGCGCATCGTCGATCACGATGGCACCGAACCGGGCACGGGCGGCATCGAGATGTGGATCAAGCTCGGCGAGGCGCTGGGCGTTCCGCGTGAGGAGATGGAGGACGAGCGGCACGTGCTCCCTGGCGTACGATTCGCGACCGAGGCCTACGTGACGTTTTGTCGAACGAAACCCTGGATGGAGGGCGCTGCTTCGTCCCTGACCGAACTATTCGCGCCGGACCTGATGCGGAAGCGCATCGCGGCCTTTCCGCAGCACTACGGGTGGGTCCGGCCCGAGGCGCTCGACTACTTCAAGAGCCGGCTGACGCAGGCGCCGCGCGACAGCCGCTACGGGCTCCACCTGGTCAGGTCCCGGTGCACGACCGTCGAGACGCAACGGAAGGCGTTCGAGGCGCTGGCGTTCAAGCTCGAGCTGTTGTGGGCGATGATCGATACGATCCACAACGCCTACACCGAGGCGTGATGCTCACGTCCGCATCGGTCCCCAGGCTCTGGCGGCTCGCGCGGCTGGACTTCGACCCGGTCCGGCAGCAGAAAGTGCTTCTCTACCCCGAGGGCGCGGTGTTGTTGAACGAGACGGGCGCCGCCATTCTCGAGTTGTGCGACGGCTCGCGGTCCGTGGCGGCCATCGCGTCGGTGCTCGGTGATCGATACCACTGCGACGTGCTCTCGGACGTGACCGAGTACCTCACACAGCTCTCCGAGAAAGAGTTGATCCGTGACGCTTAACCGGCCTACGACCCTGCTCGCCGAGCTGACGTACCGGTGTCCGCTGCACTGCCCGTACTGCTCGAACCCGCTGGGGATGACCGGGGCCGCTGACGAGCTCGGCACAGAGGACTGGAAGCGTGTGTTCAGCGAGGCCCGCGAACTGGGTGTGCTGCAGCTCGGCCTTTCGGGCGGGGAGCCGCTCGCTCGCAGGGATCTCGAAGATCTCGCGGCGCATGCGCACCGCCTCGGCCTCTATACGACGCTGGTCACCTCGGGCGTCGGTCTGACGCGCGAGCGCGCCGAGGCGTTTCGTGAGGCAGGGCTCGAGCACGTGCAGATTTCGTTTCAGGACTCGGACGCCGCGATGGCCGATCGTCTCGCGGGCATGCGCGCCGTCCCGCAGAAGCGTGCCGCGGCTCGCATCGTGCGCGAGCTGGGCTTCGCGTTCTCCGTCAACGTCGTGCTGCACCGGGACAACATCGACCGCCTCGGCGCGATCATCGAGATGGCCGCCGAGCTGGGGGCCGACCGGTTGGAACTGGCCAACACGCAGTACTACGGCTGGGCCCTCGAGAACCGCAAGGCGCTCTTGCCGACGCGTGATCAGGTGCGCGCCGCTCAGGCCGTTGGTGACGAAGCCATCCGCCGCTACCGCGGCCGCATGCAAATCATCTACGTGCTGCCCGACTATTACGAGACGTATCCCAAGCCGTGCTACGGTGGCTGGGGCAACGTGTATCTGGTCGTCACGCCGAACGGCCGCGTCCTCCCGTGCCACGGCGCGACCCACATCACCACGCTTTCCTTCGCCAACGCACGCGAGCATTCGCTCGACTGGATCTGGAC